>JBEPYC010000413.1:0-3954 GCA_041641555.1 Chitinivibrionales bacterium
TTGTATAGAAAAACGGCCATACAGAGCGCTACGGCTTAATTAGCCTATTTTGGATGTCGCATAATATATATTATGTAAACTTCTGTATATTTCACTTTTCCCTGTTCGGTCACCTCTTTCACTTTTCCGTCCCACCTCTCTTATCCTCACCCAATTCGTTCGGTCACTTGCTCCGATACCTGTCATTTGCCTATACGTTCTCGCGGGGGCTTTCTTCATTGCACCAACCACCGACTTTCACAAACTCAGCCCACACATGGCGGTACCGGTTCATGAGAATTGAGCCAACTACCGGAGGACATCGATACACTCAGTCCGAATCGCAACAACTGCCCGGGAGACTGAACCAAACTACTGAGCGAGCGTACTGAAGTGTCCGTTTGTACTGACCCGTGTCGAGATTCGATCGCGGCCCCATACCTTCTGACATCAAAGCGCCGTTCTGCTGCGCCATCTCGAAACTACATGCATTATTTTACTTTAATCTCTTCATTTACAGTGGCTTACGGGATTATCACAAAATTGTGAATATGTGTTTTTTTACTTGCCTTCCATGCGCCGACAATCATACAATTATAGAAACGAACCAGAAGGACTGGTTTTGCGGGCAAATCCTTTTGGTACCAGGTATTGCTGCAGCCTTTAAAAATGAACCCGTATCTGGGGCATGAAAGGAGGAGAAGATGAGCACTTCTCCATCAGACGATCGGCCTCTCCCCCACGCCGAACACCATCACCACGATGACTCCACCGGTGCATCGTCACGCACTGCGGTCAACGACGCCGATCCCAACGACCTCGAAGCGCTTCGGGAAGAAAACTCGAAACTCAAGGAGATTCTGTATCAGGCTGAGCAAGAAGTCATTGAGCTTCGGGACAACTACGGAGCGTTCCAGAAAAGTTTCGAAACGATCGTGAACCGGCTTGTCATTGCAAGTGAATACCATGACCGCACGATCGATCGGCACATTCGCCGGATCGGTCGCTATACCATGATACTTGCCAAAGACTTAAAGCTTTCTGAGTCGGACTCTCGGATGCTTGAGCTGAGTGCGCCAATGCACGATGTAGGAAAAGTCGGTATTCCGCGAAGAATCCTGATGAAGCCGGGGAAGCTCACCGAAGAAGAATTCGCTATCATGCAGAACCATACGGTTATCGGCGGCAAAATGCTTTCTAACGCTGAAAGCAAACTGCTGGCGACAGCACGTAAGGTAGCGCTGACGCACCATGAGCATTGGGATGGATCCGGATATCCAACTCATTCACGCGGGGAAAAAATCCCGCTTTGTGGACGAATCGTCGGGCTGGTCGATGCCTTCGATGCGCTTACATCGGCAAGACCCCACAAGGTTGCCTATCCGATTGAAATCGCCTTTGAATTGATCAATCGAAACAAAGGAAAACGATTCGATCCCCTTCTGGTTGAATCCATGCAGAACAATCTCGATGCCTTTATCCGCACCAAAGCCGAAATCGATACGCCCCAGAGTATGCCGGGAATGGAATTTCAGCTGAGCGAACGGGACCATCCGTCGGCACATATCTTCCACGCATATCGCTTTTCCTGATCTGTTTTTCAGATAGCCTTTGCTCAATTAAAAAAGGGAAACTTCGACCGTTTCCCTTTTTTAATTGAATTTTTTTTGTGCGGAATCAACGTGGCATACAGGTGATCGGTTGCCTGAAATGCCCTTTTTCTCTGCCCTGGTAATCCAGAAATCTGATCTGTACGATATAGACCCCGGTACCGACCTGGCGCCCCTTCCGGTCGACGGTATCCCAGCGAAGAAGCTGCGATCCCGAACGCCGGTCGATCGTTTTCCAGACCATTCTCCCCCGGCTGTCGAAAATCCGTACGTCGACCTCCGCAACCGAAGCCGCAGGTGTGTAGTAACGCATGGTCACTGGGCCCCGGAATGGATTGGGAGCGATACCATGGACCAATGGCCTGGAAGAGGCTACCCGGACCCGGCTGACATATTCCTTCGACCCGATCGCAAGCGTTCGTTCCGCGCGTTCACCTGCCTTGAGAGCCAGACTGTTTCCTGCGGATTCCGGCGAATCGGTGAGAACGCGTGCGAATACACTGGACGGTGTGGTCGAATCGCGTTCGACACGTACCTCGAGAATCTCATCGCTCGTACCGGCATTGAGAAAGACCAGCTGCGAAGAAAACCCTCCATTCTTCAAACGATGTGCAACCATGTGTCCACCGACTGACCGCTCGTTTTCACGGCCAACCCCCATCCGCATCAAACTGAATGAAGGGGAAAGAGGAAGGAATGTAGCACCCCGTGAGGAGTCTTGTTCAAAAGCAACGTATACTGGCCCGAGTTCCACTCCCCCTCTGGTTTTGGCATACACCCGGAAAATCCAGGCATTTTCGTTGTTCTTTTTGCGGGCAAGCGCGTCCGGCGCCGGCGCATAAGCAGAAAGCCCGGCTGGTGTCGGAGGGATTTTCAGCACTCCTGCTTTTGAAGATGCATTGTACAGGGAGTATGCTCTCCGGGTATACGATCTCAGTGCATCGGAGCGTTCCCCAATGGCTCCGCTCGGGAGGCTGGTACTGTAGATACAACGGGTGGTATATCGCGACCCGCCCGTTTCCCGATACCATTCGTACAAATCAACTGATTCCCCGTCGGCACCGCTTGCCTCCAGGATATCCCCGATCCTTACCGAAAAGCGGGAGTATGGCAAGGCAAAATCCGCCCACTCCAATGCAGGAAAGGGTATTTCTATGGTATCGGTCATCGATGGTGTCCGGGCTGTACCCAGGCCAATCTGCGTACCCGCCCTTCCCTTAACCCACATGACCCTGCCGGGAGTGAACGCGAAAAGGTCTTTTGTGTCCCCACTATACTCAAGCCACCGATCGCTTTGGGCTTTATCCTTGTTTTTCCTGTGCGGAAGATACCGGAAGAGTCTGAATTTTTTGATGTCATAGCTCCAGGCCTTGCCCTTCGGAGCCAGGTCCGACAGTGCATACTCAACCGAAGGTGTATCCAGATCAGCCGTGGCCCACAAAGGCATCCATTCCCCACTCTGCGAGACGACTGCATCCGAATTGTCCCTCCTGACACTTCGTGAAATATCCACGGTATCCCTGTGGGCGCCATCATTGGTAATCAGGAGAGCCCGCATACCGACTGCCTCAGTGACCTGTCGTGCCGGAATCGTTGCACGGATGGAATCGCCCGAGCCACAGGAGCCGCACGCGATGCCGCTTATCGACCGTTTTTCTGACCAGATTTCGTCATCCCGGGCATAGAGAACTTTCCAGAAAACGTTGGCGGTGTTATCAGAAATGTGAGCCGCTAGTGGAAGCTCCTTGTTCGGCTCGACTGGATTCTCGCCTCCGGACAGCGAAATGCTTGGAGCTTTCTGGTCGGCAAGGACTTGGAACGAAGCCGGAGTTCCCGACTCATTCAGAAACGTGATCATTTTTGCATAAACAAGGTTTCTCTCCGGGGCGACCACCGAATTATGCACCGCCAGGATAACCCCGGCGCTGTCACGAAAGAGCCCGAGGTCACCAGCCGAGCTTCCCGAAGGTATCGAGTCGTAGCGGATACCCACAAAAAACGAATCGATCCCGTTACGACTGAGCGAGACGGAAGGCCCCACTCGAACATAATCATTCGGTGTTGAGGGCAAAGCCGCTACTCGAACTGTATCGTATTCCGCTGACACCGGCGGCCGGTACGTCGAGTCCTTCCAGAGCACGACTCTGTCATTATACAAACTGATTTCATCGGAACTGAACAGCCTGACTGCCTGCCAGCCGGTTTTCGGGGTTCTGCCTGCGCCAATCGAGCTGGCCTGAGGGGGTGCCCAGGGACCATTGGTCGTCCGAAGCCATAATGAAAAGTAGTAGGTGGTGTCGAATCGAAGGCGGTTGCCGAGATCGACTTCGGCAATGCCCGTTTCGTCTATGTCGACAATTACCAG
>JBEPYC010000414.1:0-3950 GCA_041641555.1 Chitinivibrionales bacterium
CCATTGAATGGCCGAGTGGTCTTTGGATGGATTCTCATGACCCGTGACCAGCGCAACCGATGAAGCTCGTCCTCGATGGGTAACCGGGATTCCGGCGAACAGGGGGGCGGCGATCCCGGATGTAATGCCGGGGATGACCTCGAAACGCACTCCTGCCCGGGCAAGAGCTTCCGCTTCCTCTCCACCCCTGCCGAATACGAACGGATCTCCACCCTTCAATCTGGCGACGCGATTTCCGGCCGATGCCTTTTCTATCAAAAGTCGGTTAATGTCTTCCTGCGAAAGCGTATGGTCTCCTGCTTTTTTCCCGACATACACCTTTTCTGCATGGTCGGGAGCGAAGGCCGGCAGTTTCGAATCGGCCAGATAGTCAAACACGACACAATCGGCTTTGCGCAGGATATTCATTCCGCGTACCGTAATAAGATCGGTTTCTCCGGGCCCGGCACCGATCAGATACACAATGCCGTTTGAGACGCTCATTGGATAGTAATTCCTCTCTTTTCACACTGGTCGACAATAATCCGTCCCAGTTCCACGGCTGCTTCTTTATGATGACCGGAGGGGGCAGTTACCTGGTGCCGAACGATCCGGGGCGCCGATGCATCGCCGAACATCGCTTGTAGTATCATGTCGTGATCGTGGGGATTAGCGTAAACCGCAAGCGGAAGCGAGCATCCTTGCCCGATTGTCGAAAGCACAATCCGTTCGGCTTCGGCCGCGACCCGTGTCTGGAGATGATCGATTGAACGCGCGACGGCCTGGCTTCTCCGATCGTCCCGACGGCATTCAAGCACCAGAATGCCCTGCCCCGCCGCAGGAAGACACACGTTCAGGGGGAGTTTTGTTCCCGGTGCTATTTCTTTACCGATTCGCTGCAGACCTGCTGCGGCAAGCACAATCGCATCGTATTGGCCATCCATCATTTTGGCTATGCGGGTATCAATATTCCCCCGCAGTGCTTTGAACCCCAGGTCTGGACGGTGGTATTTGAGCTGCGCGATTCGTCGAGGGCTGTCGGTCCCGACAACCGCCTGGCTGCCAAGCGATTCCAACGTACTGTTTTCCGGGCTCAAAAGCACATCGCCTGGATCTCCGCGCTCGGGGAAGGAGGCGAGTACAAGGTTTTCGGGCTGTGTCACGGGTACATCTTTGAGACTGTGTACCGCGATGTCGGCTTCATCATTTTCCAGCACCCGCTCCAGCTCTTTTACAAATACTCCGGTGCCTCGGAACGAGGACAAGGGCACATTCGTGACCCGATCCCCTTTCGTGCTGACCGATTGTATTCGGAAATCGATCTCCGGATGAGCAGCACGAAGCCACCCGGTTACCAATTCAGTTTGCGCACGGGCCAGACGACTTCCTCGCGTGACAATACGAAGTGCCGAATTCATGTAGTACCCTTTTCCGCAGCTTCATAGTGCCGGATGAGTCGTTGCACCATCGATGCCAGTTCATCCTGCTCTCCGCGGCATGTGGAAATATCCATTTCCTGAACATGTTTCCAGAATGCCCGTTTTTTTTCCGGGGACAACTGACGAATCCGAGGGCGGTGCTCACCAAGCAGACCGATAAGACAGCTGTATTCGGGAGCGATCGCCCCGGCAAGCATGTCGCGAACCGAGCCCGCAAGTTTCGGGGCTGCTCCACCGGTGCTCACTGCCACTTTCAAGGAATTGTCGGAATGCACCGCCGGAACGATAAACGAACACCGGTCGGGAACGTCGACAATATTGACAAATATCCTTTCATCGGTGGCATCACCGGCAATCCGGTCGTTTACATCACCCGATGCTGTCGCTCCGATAACCAGCCAGACCCCGCGCAGGTGCTCTCGACGGTACGTGTCTTCGACCCATTCGATCATATTCTGCTGCGCCAGACCGACAAGGTGTTCTGTCAAATGAGGTGCGACTACCCGTACCCGTGCCCGGGCCTCGAGCAGGCTTTCAATCTTGCGCCGGGCAATCTTCCCGCCGCCAACCACCAAGCACAGTTTTCCCGAAAGATCGAGAAATGCCGGATAGTATCTGTTCTCACTCATCGTTTTTCTCCAGACCAAAAAGATCCTGCACAGCATCGACGATTGCGGCGCTGTCCTTTTCCGCGGCCATGTGTCTGAGGACCGTCGAGGGAGTGTGCAGAAGCCTTCGTGTAAACGATCGGGCAAAAAGCCGTAGTGTTTCAGAAGACGAGGAATCATCGGAGGTTGCGGATGAACAGTACCGACTCACTTCTTGTTCACAGACATCCTCGAAATGGCGTCGAAGCGATACGAGGGTCGGCAGAACCCGCTGTGAATAATACCACCCGAAAAATTTCTGCGATTCCTCTTGGACAATGGCTTCGCACGGTGATGCTTCCTGCCTGCGGTTTTCGGAATTCGATTCAGATACCGAGGAGATCGTATCGATATCATGAAGCACCACATTGGGGATGTCTCCAACCAGCGGATCGATATCTCGCGGAGCAGCGATGTCGATGAGAACGAGGGGGCGATCCGGCCGCTGCGCCATTATCTCGCTGACCTGCTCGGGACGAATAATGAAATGCGGCGAAGCCGTGCAGGAAATCGCGAGATCGCACTCCCGAAGGATTTCGTACCGGTTTTTGAGTAACGTTAGGGTCCCCCCGAAACGCTGGGCCAGTTTCCACGCACGTTCATAGGTCCTGTTGGCAAACAAAAGCGTTCCGATATTCGCGGACGTCAGATGTTGTGCGCTCAACTCACCGGTATACCCGGCGCCAAGTATGACAGCGGAACACTGCTTGAGGTCACCAAGAATTTTCTGAGCAAGATCGATTGCAACCGATGGAACCGAAATCAGTCCTTCGCCGATACCCGTCTCGGAACGAACGCGTTTTCCGGCCTGAAACCCGCCGGTGAAAAGCTTATTCAGGATCGGACCGGTAACGCCCAGGTGCTGAGCAGCCTGAAAAGCGTTCTTTGCCTGGCCAAGAATCTGGGCCTCGCCAAGAACCATGGAATCCAGACCGGCAATCACCCGATAGAGATGAAGCACGGCATCGCTGCAATGATAGTAATACGTATGGTGAACAAGGCTTTTCCGTGAGACCGAACGAGATCGGGAAAGAAACCCCAGCAATTCATCTCGTGCCCCCGGGAGCCTGGAGGTAACCGCATACAGCTCGACCCGATTGCATGTTGAGAGTATAACAGCCTCTTCGATGTGATCCCGGTCAATGAGTTGTTCCAATCCTGCCTCGAGGGAAGAACCGGGGAACGATATACGGTCCCGGAGTTGGACATCACCGCAGGCGTAGTTGGTTCCGAGGACAACCACATGCTTTCGAGTTCTGTGTGCCTGAGTACTCATATTTTCTATCTCGCTCTATCCAGAAACTACGCACCGGAGCTGTAATGATTTACCATCAACGGCCAGTGAGCACGGATCCATGCACATTCTGCACCGAAAGCGCGTTCAATCCGCATTTATCCCGGAACCCCGGCCTCCCGCTACTTCCCTGGAGGGCCTAACCGGCCCCTCAAAGCAACCCAGTTTCTTCGGGATATCTTCATTTGTTGTAAAATACTCGGTATCGTAGCCGGAGGGGCGTGTAGAGCCCAAGTCCGTCACCGGCACTCTGGCTGAAGGACAGCTCTTTTCAACGGAAATCCAGCATTAAAGCCCTCCGTTTGCTCTATTTGAATTTTCGCATTCGAATTTCGAATTTCGAATTTTCCTCCCCCTTCTGCAGGTGCACTGGTTCCGTTTGCTTTATTTGAATTTCTGTATTCGAATTTGTTTCGAATTTCGAACTTCTAATTTCGAATTTTCCTCACCCTTCTGCAGGTGCTTTGATTCCGTTTGCTTTATTTGAATTTCTGTATTCGAATTTGTTTCGAATTTCAAATTTCGAATTTCTAATTTTCCTCCCCGTTTGCTCTATTTGAATTTCTGTATTCGAATTTGTTTCGAATTTCG
>JBEPYC010000415.1:0-3931 GCA_041641555.1 Chitinivibrionales bacterium
CGATCTAGACCTTGAGGGGTCTCCATACACGGAAATGCCGAAATTCGACCAAAGGAGCACTCCCGTCTTCGATAACAACCGCCCCCGTTGTGCCCCTGATTATGGCCGCGGTGCCAACCACCCGTTCAAAATCGTTCCCGATCCGAATGGTGTCATCGATATTCCACTGTCGTTTTTTCATATGCCCCTTTTCACGTCCTTCATAGGAGAGAAAGGGGAGAACGGCTGCTGTCTTGCCTTTTTCGGCAAATGTTTTCTGAAGTACCTCTGTATCGTTTGCATGGTCGTGATCATCGGACATGTAAACCATGGGATTGGCCCATTTTGAAGAGTCCCGTTCCCAGGCTGGGTAGCGGGGGTACTTTATCGGAAGGTTGAGACCTTTCTGGGCATCATACACGGCGCCTACCGGTTCATTGGAAGTATACTGCTCAATGTAGGCAGTTTTGGGGGCGGGAAGACCGGAATCAACCTGCAGGGCGCGTCCAAAACCTTTTGTGTGGATGTTTCTGAGGTAGAGATTGCCCTTGGTGTTTTTGATTGCCACTTTCGATTTCGAGCCTTCGAAAAAGCCATTCGTCAGCGACAGCTCACCATTGTGCAGATTGAGAAGCCCTAAAGCTTTGGGCTTGGTCGTGATTTTAATGCTGTCCATTGCTGCACGCCACTTGTTAACGAGTCCATACTCACTGGCTCCGTCGACAATAACCTGCGATACCGAGATATGGCACGATGCAGCACTGTAGACTCCCCGCTTGAATCCTTTGACATAGACATTGCGGGCAAGGGCGGGACCGTTCTCACTTCCGGACAGGGAAAGTCCTATGCTTCCCTTACCGTCTTCGGAAATAATATCGACCTCGGAAATGGCTCCCGAGTTACTTCCTATGTATACTACCCCGATAGCCCCATCGTTGTTTTTGCCGATGTTCACCGTAAGGTTGGAAATACTCTTTTCGAAACTGGTATTGGTGCAGTCACCACTGTGCAGGACAACCTGGCTGTCGATACGTCCGGGGTAGGAGCCAAAATCGAGGCTATCTTCCGGCCAGGTGCCGTCCACAAGGCGAATAATCGTCTCTTTTCTGCTCTGGCCGATGATCATTGGTCCGTGGCATGCCTTTCCACGGGGGCGGGAGATGCAGGCTACGGTACCGGAGACTTTATATGTTCCCTTGGGCAAGTAGATCGTTCGCCATGTATTGAGAGATTCGAAAATCGCTCGAAGTGTATCGGTTACGTCTGTTTCACCCGTATTGTCGACCCCGTAGTCTTCGACTACGTTTGCTATATTGGAGCCTGGTGGATAGACGATCTCAGAAGCATGGGAAGAAAGAACAGATACTGAGAGAAACAGGAAACAGAATGCGGGCAGGCGTACAGAAGCGGCCCTTACTAGACGGTGCATCAGCAATCTCCTACAGTTGAGTTTTGGTCGTGAAGTACACTTCTCCTGGAGGGGTTCTCCTAAAATACGTTACTCACCCGTAGGCGCCACAATAGCGGCACACACTCCTGGCATGAACAGGCGAAGATCAAGCGCCCAGGAGTTTCACTCCCAGCAGAAGCAGGATGCCGGCAGAAAATGCAGTGAAAAACAGCAGGCTTCGTTTGAGTTCAGGTTCATGTTTGATCTCCGGTATGAGGTCGGCTGCCGCAACATAAACGAAATTGCCGGCGGCAAAGGGGAGCAGGAAGGTGATGTCGAGCCTGCCGGCGAGCAGAATTGCCACAAGGCCGCCCGGGACAATTGCAATCGCCGAAACGAAGTTCAGCAGAAGCGCCTTTTTCTTCTTCCATCCGCCATTTACCAGAATCGCGAAATCTCCCAGCTCCTGGGGGATTTCATGAGCTGCTGCCGAAAGAACGGTAATCAGGCCGGTAGGAACGCCCAGCAAAAAGGACCCGGCAATTGCGAGTCCGCCCGTGAAATTGTGCAGTCCATCGGCGAAAAGAATCATATACGTGACCGGCTTTTTATGATGACGATGGTTAGGAGAAACATGGTGATGCATCTGAAGAAGCTGCTCCAGGAGGAGAAAAACCGAAAATCCGGCAACAAACCATACGAACACAGATAACTTCACCCCCTTTTTTTCGAGGGCTTCTATTAACAGGTGAAACATCGCCCCTCCCACCAGCGTTCCTGCAGCGAAGGCCACCAGAAGGGACATCAGGCGTTCAAGTACCCGGTCACGTAGAAAGAGAACGACAATGCCCACCCAGGCCAGCATGCTGACTCCGAAGGTGGTAGCGAGTACCCAGGCATAGAGGGTTGGATCGGTCACATCCATAGAAGTTCTGTCATTGGTTGTATGGGAATGTGGTGGGTTGCGGAATGTTGCTTTCCTCAGATTTTGCAAAAAATGTACCATAAATGTGAGCCAGGCCATGCCGGAGGTACCGTTTTTGCTTTGTCCCAGTGTGAGGTGTCCGGCAAAGCGGGCCGCAGACTCATTGTACACACGGAAAGACGAGGATAGGCCGTATGGCACTGCATGCTGCGAAGCTGTGGCAGAAGAGAGAAAACCAGGTCGTAGAATGTCACCTGTGTGCTCACCGGTGCAGAATATCAGAAGGCAAGCTGGGGTTTTGTCAGGTCCGGGAAAACAAGGACGGTCAGCTCTATACGCATACGTACGGGCGGCTGATTGCCGAGAACGTGGATCCCATAGAAAAGAAACCACTCTACCACGTGCTTCCGGGAACACTCAGCTATTCGGTAGCGACGATCGGATGTAATTTTCGATGCGATTTTTGTCAGAACTGGCAGATTTCGCAGACTGACCGCGAAGGTCCTCCGCCGAATTGGGGGCGGGAAGCCTCTCCCGAAAGCATCGTGGAGACCGCTCAAAGGCGCAAATGCAAAAGCATTTCGTTTACCTACACAGAGCCGACCATCTTTTTTGAATACGCCTACGATACAGCGAAGCTCGCCAGGGCAAGCGGGCTTTCAACCGCATTTGTTACCAATGGCTACATGACCCGAGAGGCAATCGAGACTATACGTCCCTTCCTGAATGCCGCGAACGTCGATCTGAAATCATTTCAGGGTTCTTTCTATCGAAAGCATTGTGGCGGACGCCTCGAGCCGGTACTCGAATCGATTCGTACGATGCGCGAGTTTGGGATCTGGGTCGAAGTGACTACTCTGGTCGTTCCCGGCCAGAATGATTCCCCGGAAGAGCTGAATCAGATTGCGGAGTTCATTGCCGATGTCGACCGGAAGATCCCATGGCATATTTCCCGCTTCTTTCCTCAATTCAAATTGACCGCAGAAATGCCGACTCCAATGGAAACGCTTGAAACCGCACGCAACGCAGGGCGTGACCACGGTCTTGAGTATGTTTACCTGGGAAATGTGGCGGGCTCTGCCGACACGCTATGCCCCTCGTGCGATGCTACCCTTATAGGCCGGTCGGGGTACCGGACGGATACCCCAGGGTTGAAAGAAAAGGCCTGCAAGGCCTGTGGCCATCAGGTTGCAGGCCTTTTCGACTAAACAGCCTGCGAATCGGTTTGCACTGCTATCGAAAGTCGGGGCGGTGGTACGGCGTTGCGGTTTTTGCCGGCTGGAACCGCTTCGGCCGCACAGGATGATACTCTACCGGAAGAAAATGGTTCGGTGTTTATCTATAATCAATCGGCACTATAATAGTCCTTCGACCACCGATATCCCAGGGGCTCCCTTGTTTGTGGTCTATAGCTCCGGTGTGCCCAGCGAATGCGATTCAGAACATAGACAGAAACAGGACTTCGTTTTGCCAGCCCTTCCTGTGCCTGACTGACCGCTGCATCCAGCGAAGCGCCGGTTGCTCCAACACTGACATCGGGGGAAATGCCCACCTGATCGTATGGTGAGCCGTTCACCGGTTCAAATAGCCCATACGTCACGCGCACGAGTGCAGAATCTGGTGTAAACTGAAGAACC
>JBEPYC010000416.1:0-3925 GCA_041641555.1 Chitinivibrionales bacterium
TCTGATTGCCATTTCGAACGTTTCGACATCACGCATCTCCCCGATCATGATAATGTCGGGGTCCTGACGGAGTATCGAACGCATTCCTTCAGCGAAAGTGTATCCGGCTTTCGGATTTATTTGTCCCTGGTTGACGCCCTCGAGTTTGTACTCGACCGGGTCTTCCATGGTAACAATGTTCATTTTATTCGAATATACCTGATTCAAGCGTCCAAGACAGGCATAAAGTGTCGAACTCTTACCACTTCCCGTCGGGCCCGTAACCAGAACGATCCCGTCCGGCTTCTGAATAGCCTCGTCGAGACGAGAAAGCGTCCCCGACAAAATCCCCAAACTCTCCAGACCGAGCTGATTGCCTCCCTGGTCGATAACACGCATAACAAGCTTCTCGTTGACACCCCGTTTCCGTGTCATTACCGGAAACGTCGAGACACGCAAATCGACTTCACGACCCTGATGTCGAATCTGAAATCGTCCGTCCTGAGGCCGGCGGCGCTCGGCGATATCCATTCCCGACATGATTTTTATCCGCGAGGTAATCTGACCTCTGAGCTGAAGCGGTATCGGGTTGCGTTCAACAAGCTCTCCGTCGATGCGGTACCGAAGCCGCACGTAGTCTTCCATCGGTTCGATATGAATATCCGAAGCACGCTCGGAAATCGCCTGGTTGACAATCAGGTTCACTATTTTAACAACCTGTTGTCCCTCTTCATCGGTTAGCCCGGAATCTTCTTCGCCGTGTTCAACGACCTCGAGGTCTTCGGCTTTCGATCCAACCAGAAGATCCGACATTTCCTCGAGCTGATTGGTGTAGTTTTTGTCGATTGCACCCAGTATCGATTGCTCGGTGGCAATCACGGGCTCTATTTCTTTCCCGGTTTTGAACTTGATGTGATCGAGAGTCCGGAGATTGGTCGGGTCGGCCATCGCAACCGTAATCACACCGTCTCGCTCAAACAGTGGTATCGCCTTGTAGCGACGAACCATCTCTTCAGGAAGAAGTTTGATAAGCTCCCGGTTAAACTGAAAATTATCCAGCACAACATGTTGAACATCGAGTTGTGCACTGAGGGCATCGATCAGCTTGTCTTCACTGATAAACCCCAGTTTTACCAGGCACTTGCCTAACCGAAGCCCCGCACGTTTCTGCTCGGCCAACCCCGATTCGAGCTGCTCACGGGTGATGAGCCCCTGATCGATAAGGACCTCTCCGATACGCTTCTTTTGCTCGAGCTGGATCTGTTGCCCCAGGACTCCACTCAAGTCATCATCGCTGATGAATCCCAGTTTAACCAGCACGGTTCCCAGGCTGAGTCCGGAACGTTTCTGTTCTTGGAGCCCCTGCAGGAGCTGCTCCTGGGTAATCATACCCTGGGATAGCAGAATCTCCCCGATTTTCTTGCGGCGACGGGCCATCAATGGCATAGCATTGCCTTTGGAACGACAAACAACATCAGTGGTACTTTTCGAGTTTTCTCTCTGATTATTATACAATTCCGCAAGAGTATAGTGTAGTATCTCCCTGATTACGTATCGAACTTCTGGTGGATGCCCAAACCGGGTTCCGGTGCGGACAGACGGCAGACTTCTCTGCTCTCTCCAAAGAGGGCGTACAAAAACTAAAACAGGATCTCCGCGAGGGCAAACCCTGCCGGGACTCACCGGGCCTGGAGGACAAACGGTTTCCTACCCTTCGAAATGGTCAAACCCACGGGGCGCAACCGGCTTCAGCACTCCATCGGTGTCGCGGAGGAACACCGCGGGCCTTCCTTCCACGACCGTTCCTATTTTATGGAGAGGAATCGATTCGGTCTGATGAACCGAGGGGTCGAATCCACTATCCGCAGAAAAAAGGAGTTCGAAATCTTCGCCACCATGAAGAACCAGATCCTCTACCCCTGCTCCGATGGCCGCGGCAGCTTCCTGTAGGATTCCATCCGTGCCCAGGCTGGACCCTTCCAGCACAAAAGCAGCATCGCTTCGCGTACTCAGCCTCGCCGCATCTCGGGAGATCCCGTCGGATACATCGATCATGCAATGCACGTGCGGATCGTCGATAAGTGACCGGCCAAGCTTCACCCGCGCACGAGGACGAACATGCGAATCGACTACCGCCGATGCCATTCTTTCGGCCAGCTCTCTTCCATGTCGAGACAGATACTGCAACCCCGCAGCGCTTCTTCCGGGGAATCCGCTGACCCAGATCCCATCCCCCACACGAGCCCCACTTCGCACTATGGGTTTTTGACTCCCGGAGATAACTCCGAACATCGTTACCGAAATCGCCAGCCTGGGCCCCGCTGAAAGATCTCCGCCAATTACAGAGAATCCCCACATGCGGCCGGCTTCTCCGATACCCTCATAGAGCTGAGAAATCATGTCACCCGATTGCTCACGAGGAGCAATTACCTGTACCAGAGCCGATTCGGGATCGGCACCCATGGCTGCGCAATCACTGACATTCACCGCCATGGCTTTGAATCCGACCTCTCTGAGCGACATGTACGTCAGACGAAAATCGATTTCATCAACGAGCGTATCACCCGTAATGGTTATTTGCTCCCCCTCCCGGCACCGTCGTACCGCCGCATCATCACCAATATCCAGCGGATAGACCGGAGACGGCGTGAAGTTACAGGAGGAACGGATCGAGTCGATTATCGCTCGCTCATCGGAATGTACATGCTTGTTTTCAGGCGCGGGTTGAGTCATAAGGACCACAGTAGAGAAGAAGGATGGCAGTGGCACAGAGAGCAAAGTGCCCCAAAAATAGTATTTTATATCTTTCTTGCCTGCCAGAATCCTGTAGAAATCGTTTCTTACGCAGGCGAGTTTCTCCCATCGAAATATCAAGATACATCCTTCAGGAAAGGTGCAGTCAATATGCAGTTTGAAGCGGGAAGGCAGATGATAGTTGGAGTAGGATCAGCCCTTGTCGACATTTTACTCGAGGAGTCCGATGCCTTCCTTGCGGGTCTGGGATCATCAAAGGGAGGCATGGAGCTTGTCGATCATACGTTCATCGAAAAAGCGCTGAGCACTACCCCGAAAGTACCTCACGTCGTTCCCGGGGGATCCGCATGTAATACCATTGTCGGAATCGCAGCCCTGGGTGGTCCGGCTCGGTTTATCGGGAAACGCGGCGGTGACAACCTTGGCGAGGAGTTCGAGAAAGGCCTGGATGCCGTCGGAGTCGATCCGGGACTTCTTGTTTCCGAGAGTCCGACCGGCCGCGTGCTTTCGGTCATTACCCCCGATGCACAGCGGTCGATGTTTACCTTTCTGGGTGCATCTGCCGAAGCGAAACCTCATGAGCTGCAGCCTTCGGCCTTCAAGGATGCCGCGCTGGTTCATCTCGAAGGATACCTTCTTTTCAACCATGATCTGATCACAGCTGCGCTGAAAATGGCAAAGCAAGCCGGTGCCCGTATTTCGCTGGACCTGGCAAGCTTTACGGTTGTCGAGGCTAACAGAGGTTTTCTGGATTCGCTGGTAGAAGAATACGTCGATATTCTAATTGCCAACGAAGACGAAGCACGAGCATTTACAGGGATGGACGACGAAGCGCAGGCGCTGGAGCGTCTTTCGGAATTCGCGGAAATTGCAGTTCTGAAGATCGGGAAGCGTGGCAGCCTGATCAAGTCCGATGGCATAGTGACTACCGTAGGTATTCAAGGTGATGGAAATGCCATAGACACCACCGGCGCCGGTGATCTCTGGGCCGCCGGCTTTCTTCACGGGCTCGTACGCGGATTGCCGATGGAAGTGTGCGGGAATGTCGCCTCCGCATGCGGCTACGAGGTCTGCCAGCTTATCGGGGCACAGATACAGGCCGAAGGATGGGAGCGGATTGCTCCGTTGCTGCCTCCGCTGAACTAAGCAATCGAGTCGAGTACACGTGCCACCGTTTCTTCCACAAGATCGG
>JBEPYC010000417.1:0-3921 GCA_041641555.1 Chitinivibrionales bacterium
GCATTCCTTTCCTACCTCCAGATCCTGCCTTTCCAACCAATGCAATCCTCCGAAATTGTGAAGAGGGCCGGGATGCTGACATCTAAGCTCCAAAGAAATGAACAAGCTCAAACACCCGATGCTGATTCCCGCAAAGACCATACTGGTGCCGAAAGCAGTTCAGTAAATGCATCTGAGGAACTCCAGGAATCTGAGCAGAAACAGTCACAGCTGGTTTCCGAAGATTCCGCGGACCTATTCTGAAAAGGCACGTGTTCATGGATGATGTACAAAAGAGAATAGAAGAGAACCTTGCAAAAGGGTTGATCCTCGACTCAAACGGTCAATGGATTTCGATGGAAAAGCAACTTGCAGCCGAACGGGAAGTGCGCTTTCATCTGCAAAACGGCGAAGTGCTTAAAGATGGGAAATGGATTTCAATCGAGCAGGCTCTTTCGGCAGGAAATCAGTAAGCTCTCAACACTTGTGGCAGGCCCGTCCTCGCCGGGATTTCATCCCTGTGCACCCTTTTTTTCCAAAAATGAAACGATGCTGGGGATTTGCTTTTCGGCATTGAATTTTTCCTGAATCCTTTTCCTTCCTTTTTCTCCCCACCATTGAATCTTCTGAGGCGAACAGATACACTCCTGGAGCGCGTCGACAAATGCCGGTTTGTTTCCGTATGGTACCAGCCGGCCAGTCTGTCCGTCGATGACAATCTCGGCAACACCCCCTGTATCAAATGCTATTACCGGCAACCCGCAGGCCTGCGCTTCGGCTATAGATCGGCCAAAGGGTTCATCCTGTGATGCGTTGCAAAAGATGTCGTTTTGGGCCAGTGTTTCCAAGGGCTTCAATGTATGGGGCAAAAGGCTACATTTTTCTGCCAGACCGAGCGAAGCGATTTTCTCTTGCAATTCAGTCCGATAGGATTGGGGCCAGTAAAGCGTGTCGCCGATGATATTCAGAACAGCAGTATCGTCGCCGCATCTTGCGAGAAGCTCCGCAAGAATGTCGATAAGAGCACCACAGCCTTTCCAGGGTACAACTCGGCCAAGATAGACCAGACAAAGAGGGTCGTGGGTAGGTCGCGGAAAACCGGAACGGGGAACACGGACACCGTTATAGACAACTGTGCTGAAGCGAATCAGGCTCTGAGGAAGCGCTTGCTGCACCGCTGTGGATATGGCGATAACAGAAGAATGACGCCGGGGCATCAGCAGCCGATAGAGCCAGACAGCACCGCTTTTTTTGCCGAAAATCTCTCGCACATGAAATGTGCAATGAGCCTTTACTCCCCAGATACGTGCCAGCATCAATGCCAGATGTGACTTGGGCACATTCGCATGTACCAGATCGGGATCGAGCTGGCCGAGGACCGATGCAAGACGAAAGGTATAGGTCAAAAAGGCGAGCGAAGCGCCCGAAAACGCGAGAATATTGCGCAGAAGATGATCCCGGCGGATTCTGGAGAGATCTCTTCTACAGGGAACGATAACAACGCGAGCGCCCAGCTCGGAGGCATTCCTGGTAAGTGTCCCGGCTTCCGTGGTTACGACTGTACACGAAAAGCGAACAGACGCACACCGGAGAATATCCAGCAGCGAGTGCTCCGCACCGCCAAGATGAGCAGCCCAATGGGTTAGAAAAACAATGTGTGTGCGGTCACCAGGCATACCGTGTCCCGATGCGGGATAGGCCTTTGCTTGAAAGCCGGCTGCGAAGTTCCGGGTTTTCGGACAAACGACAGAGTGCTTCTCTGAGCCCCCCCTCATCTCCTTCATCGAAAAGGAGTCCGCAATCCCCAAGGACCTCGGGTATTCCTCCGCAGCGAGAGGCAATGACCGGAACCCCGTGACTCATGGCTTCGAGCAAAACGATACCAAATCCTTCGGTGCCTCGCGGGGATGACCGGGATGCCAGTACGAACGCATCGGCCTGGGTATACTCGGCGGCAAGCTGCTGATCGGTGAGGCGCCCCTGAATCGAGATTCGGTCTGCAAGCCTCAGAGAGTCGACCTGCTGTTGGAGGATGTTCTGGTTGGGGCCGGATCCGACAATCGTCAATTTTCCCCAGCACGTATCCGGAAGTTTTGCTACGGCTCCTATGACCAGGCGAAATCCCTTGTGTTCCACCAGACGCCCTACACTCAGTATATGCAGCGGCTTGAGCTTCCGACAGGACCGGGAATATCGCTGTTCGGCACTCCGAAGGTCTTTGCTTTGTACTTCGATTCGCGGAGGCATAGCGACCGTTGCTCGGAACACACCTGCCCTTTTCAGAAGAGCGTTGGTGTATTCGCCAAGGACATACACCACTTCTGCCTCGTTAAGGATTCTACGAAACAGGTAGTTTTTAGGGGTTGGGTTTTTGAGGGCGCACAATTCCGTACCGTAGGTGTAAACACGGTAGGGCTTTCGCAGAATCCACGGAACCAGTGCGGCATATACATTTCCGCACTCGGTAATGATCCGGGAGCGGGTCGACCGCGTAAGTGCGCGGTATCGGTTCAGAAGCGTAAAAAGGTGCAACTTATGGTACAGCATTCCCAGGGAATGTGGCACCGCCCTTATCTCCGCAGAGCACCCGCGGCATGCGGCTTTGTGGGCTCCGACCAGCACGATATCACCCGAACCGTAGTGATGTTTGACGATATCGTGGAGGTATCGCTGTATGCCCCCGATCGAGGGAGGGAAATCCAAAGTCAGCAAAATCTTCATGCCGGTAGTTCGTTTTGTAAATGTGCGCTCTGGTGCAACGCCTGTTGCATTGCCGGATAATTCACTACGACTCCATTCCAAAACCAAAAATAGGCATCTCCTGGAAACGTGTGTATATGGGTGCCGGTGATACTCACGAGAATGAACACGAGATTCATGACGGTGACCCCTTTTGCCAGTGCAACGATTTCTTTTTCCTGACAGGTATCAATGACTGTCATTCCGCGCCACAGAAAACTGAACAGAACGGTAAAGAGCAGTGCAAGCCCGATATAACCGAACTCGGCAAGATAGGTGAAATACAATGAATCTGCCTTGAACTGGCCCATCCCACGACCAACGAGCCCCAACACGACATCGGTCGATGTCTTGAGAATCACATTCCACGTATGCACACGCGACAAAAACGAATGCTCTTCAAATGGGTTGGTAACAGCGCCGGTGCGATCGGCAACGAGACGATCGAGGTATGGTTGGTGAGATAGTCCTCCGGATAGGTTTCCTACAGCACCCTGGATATCCGGTTGTACACCTAACGTTCCGGTAATCAACTCGTAGGCAATGTAGGCAAGGACCAGGGAGCCCAGTACCCCCAATCTTTTTTTGTTTCCCCGTACATTCGCGAAGGCAAAAAGAAAAATGAACGTAGCCACCGCGCCTATCCAGCTGGATCGTACGGAAGTAATCAGAATTCCATAGAAGAGGAGTCCGATCAGCAAAACCAGTATGACACGGGGAATGCGCACATTCCACATCCAGAGGATAAGTACTCCAACTATTCCGATCTGTAAGTAATCGGCGAAAACAACCGGGGCTTGAAAAAAAGAGAACGGACGAACAACGTCCTTTATCATCAGTGTGCTGAAGTCGATCGAGGTATACCAGATCTGCTCGGCGCTGGAATAGCCCAGATACAGCTGCTTAATTGCGTACAACGCAGAAAGAGTTGCCAAAATAACCGTAAAGATCCAAAGCCGCTTCAAGTCTCGAATGCGTCCTGCATAAAACACACCAAGGAAGAACAGCAATGCGGCAGGCCCATAAAACTTGAACCGAGGAAGAGTAAACGAGACAGGGCCGTGAGAGAAAAGGAAAACACGGATAACCATAAACCCGAAATAGCCTGCGACAAGGCGGGTATATACCTTGACTCTTCTGTCAGGATGAAAGTCGCGGAAGGCAAAAAACAGCCCCGCAAAAGTAATCGCCAGAATCATTTCT
>JBEPYC010000418.1:0-3893 GCA_041641555.1 Chitinivibrionales bacterium
GCCATCCCCGACTCCGCACTCGGAGGCTATGCGGCCAAGCTGTTCTTCAGTGAGGAACTTCATGAGCGGCCCTTTGATCTTCTCCCCATTCCAGACCAGGTAGGCAAGTCCCTTTGCCCCGATCGAATGAGCATGCTGCACGAGCCGGTCGAAGAAACTGCGCGGTTGTTTGGCAATCCCCTTCACCGGAATTGCTCGAACGACTCCACCCTTTTCAACGACATTTCGGAACGCGGTGAATTCAGAAGTCGCGAAAATATCTCCGACGTCCTTCATTTCTATGGGGATGCGAAGGTCGGGTTTGTCGGTGCCATACTTACGCATGGCATCGTGGTAGGCGATTCGAGGAAAAGGGATGTCTTCCACTGTTTTGTCGGTGAACTCGGTGAAAACCCCGTGGAGAACCTGTTCAACAGCCTCAAAGACATCTTCCTGGGTGGCAAAGCTCATCTCGACATCGAGCTGATAAAATTCACCGGGAGAGCGGTCCGCCCGGGCATCTTCATCACGGAAACATGGTGCGATCTGGAAGTACCGGTCGAAACCGGCAACCATGAGCAACTGTTTGAATTGCTGCGGAGCTTGCGGGAGCGCGTAGAACTTTCCATGATGCACCCGGGAAGGAACCAGGTAATCGCGGGCACCTTCGGGGCTTGAACTGGTGAGAATCGGGGTCTGGAATTCCTGAAAACCGAGGTCAGTCATGCGCCGACGCAAACTGGAGATGATGTTTGAGCGAAGAATGATATTTTCGTGCAGCTCGGGTTTGCGAAGATCAGCGAATCGGTAGCGGAGCCGCGTTTCTTCGGGAGCTTCTTCTTCAGGGAAGATACTGAACGGAAGTCCTTCGCACGGCCCCAGTACCTCGTAGGCATCGGCTTTGACTTCTATTTCCCCGGTGGCCATCTTGGGGTTGATGTTTTCCTCGGTACGGGCGATAACTTCGCCGTCGAAACGAACGACCGTTTCCTTGCGCAGGTGACCGACTTCATACTGAAAGGAAGCATCGGGGTAGATAACTACCTGCGTAATGCCGTAGTGATCGCGAATATCCAGGAAGAGTACCCCGCCGTGATCCCGGCGATTATGAATCCATCCGGATACACGTGCCCTCTTTCCTACATCGGACTTGCGGAGATCACCGCAGGTATGCGTTCGAAACTCATGCATAAAACAGACAACCTTGGCTAAGCTCAGTATTGTGACATAACAGGGAATCGATCAAAATACATTTTGGAAGCGACCGATCCATGTGCCGCAGGGCAGGCTAAAGCTGGTTCCTACCACAGCCCACCTTCTATATTGAGACCCATGTCCGCAACGGCTCAATCCCAAACGCCCTATTTTCGTGCTATCGATGGACTCAGGCTCATCGCTTCGATCAATATCGCCCTGTTTCATCTTGAGCGCATGGGCGGGTTCCATTCCCTGGGCGGCAGTCCCGCCTGGTTATTTGCAGTAATCAAGGGACCGGCATTTCATGCGAGCCTTTTCTTTATGCTGGGTGGATTTATCTACAGTACCAAGTATGGGCACCGTGCGAACACCTTTACACCTCGCGGTTTTCTTCTGAAACGGTTACAGGCCCTCTATCCGCTTCATGCCGCTACCACGCTGGTGATGGTTCCGTTTGCGGTTCTGGCAGGGCTGAAAGTGGGATCGATTGCCACTGGTAAAATAGCGGCGTCTCTGGGAATGCATTTGGGAATGCTCTGGTCGTTCTATCCACTGAACACGTTTGATTTCAATACTCCGTCCTGGGCGCTCTCGGCATTCCTGCTTTGCTACCTTCTGCTGGGGCCCTCCCTGAAAATCGTCTCGAAATTATCTTCACGGCGTGGTGTAGTGTCCGCAATGGCACTTACAGCGATTCCCTTGGTTCTCTGGTCGGTGTTGTACCTGCGCATGGGTTCTTACAACCTCTCCTTCTTTTTTCATGCATTCGGTCCGGTGAGATTTTTCGAATTTTTTCTGGGCATGCTTCTGGCGCGTCTTTACTTCTTGAATAACACGAAGCCCCGCTCATTTCGGGTAAAGAATGTCACGTTGCTCAATGATGTCGTTATCGTGGCGATATGTGCAGGGGTCTATATCAACCTCCGGTATGTCGGATCCCGGGGGGGCGGATGGAAATGGGTCTCCTACCATGTGCTTATGCTTCCGTTGTACGCGGCGCTGCTTTACAGAATGGCCAGGGAGGATGGGTTTGCGTGCAGGTTTTTCAGGCTGAAATATGTCAGGCTTCTTGGAGTCTGTTCGTTTTATCCGTACCTGCTTCACATTCCGCTGGCATCCTGGGTCGGATGGACCTGCGAAAACGTTTTCGGGTATAGAACCTTTTTTCATTCACCAACGAATGTCGCCGCTTTCATGATCGTGCTCTACGGCGGAAGTGCGGTGTTCCGGCAATGGAAACGAGCACGATCGGGGCAAAGTGTGGCCCCTGAATCTCGGGCTGCTAACCGGTTGTACGGTCAAGGATTATCTGAATGGCTTCGCGGGCTACGTGAAGGCCGAACATCCCCGTGACGTAAGAAATGCTCCCCACCGGTCGTCGCGGACGTCCCCGTTTGAGGGTGTCATGATCCTCCAGAGGCCCTATTGCCGATTCCAGTGGCGGCTCGACAGAATAGACGCACCGGATCCCCCTGCACATATCGATCCTCCGGAGACGCTTACGGATCTGTTTACCAAGAGGGCAGTTACTGGTTCGAGAGATGTCATCGACGCGTATCGAGAAGGGGTCCAGGCGCGATGCGGCACCGAGTGAACTGACCAGAGGAACATCTCCACGGATCGCAGCCTCGATTAGAGCGACCTTGGGGCTCACGCTGTCTATGGCATCGACTGCTACGGTCAAATCACCCTTGAGCAATGCCGGGGCAATCTCCGAATCGACAAATTCCGATCGGCACTCGATCGTGCACTCCGGGTTGATCTGGGCGACTCTGTCGGCGGCGACTTCCACTTTTCCTTTCCCGAGTGTCGATTCCAGAGCGAGAAGCTGCCGATTGAAATTACTCTCCCGGACTATGTCAAAATCCACCAGCCGGATAAACCCGACACCGGCTCGGGCAAGTGCTTCCAGGGCATACGACCCAACGGCTCCAAGGCCAAAGAGGGCTACACGCGAGCAACGTATTCGGTCGACATCAGTTTTACCAAGCAGTAGTTCGGTGCGGGCGAATCGCTCCATTACGAATGATCCTTTCCCAATGCAAAGAGTCGGAGTGCGTTTTTTCGGGTCTGTTCCATTATCGCATGAGAGCTTTCCTCCCGGATTTCGGCGGCGGCTTGGGCGATCGTGGGAAGAGTTGCGGGTTCATTGAGTGGTGCATCGACACCGGAAGGAACAATATCGGGACTATCGGTTTCGATCAGGATGCGGTCCCGGGGAGCTTCCCGGCATGCGAATCGGGTTCGCTTATGATTCGGGTAGGTAATCGAGCCGGAAAAGGAAAGGTAAAAGCCTTTTCCGGCCAGATCATGCATGATCTCAACCGATCCTCCAAACGCGTGGACCAGCCCTCCGGCCGAGGGAAGTCCTTCCTCACCCACTATTTTCAGCAGCCGATCCCATCCTTTGCGGCAATGGATGCTGACAACCCGGTTCATTCCGATTGCGATCCGGAGCTGGGCGCGAAGCACCGTTTCCTGATCTTCGTAAGGAATATCTGAGGCACCATCGATCCCGATTTCTCCAACGGAGGCATCAGGAACCCGGGACAGAAAATCCCGCAATCTGGTCTGCCATGTCCGAGTGCGATCATGCAGGTACCAGGGATGGATGCCGAATGCGGGGATAACCGAACGATGCTTTCGAGAAAGAGCTTTCACGCGGTCCCAGTCGGATTCGCCTGTCGAACAGCAGATCATCTGAATCACACCGGCAT
>JBEPYC010000419.1:0-3886 GCA_041641555.1 Chitinivibrionales bacterium
GGTCCTGTATGTGTCGTTTGAAGAATCCTGTTCGCAGATCGTCTCAGCGGTTGCCTCGGTGAACATCGACCTGCAGAGCAGTCTCGACAAAGGACTCCTCAAGCTGATTACCTATCTACCGGAAACCGCCGGATTGGAAACCCACCTGTATCATCACGTACAGGTTCTCCGGGAGTTTCAGCCCGACCATCTGATCGTCGACTCGATTACGCCGATCAGCCGAATGGCCAGCCGGCGTTCTGTTTTCGAATATACCCTTCGATTGGTAGCACTGTGCCGTCAGATGGGTACCACCTGCGTTCTGACTCGTCAAATCCCGAGTTTCAATGTCGAGTACGCCCTCAAAGATGTGGATTTTGTCTCGCAACTTGACACGGTGATTTTTCTCAATTATGCCGAAATTGGTGGGGAGGTAAACCGCACGCTCCTGGTCCTGAAAACTCGCGGCTCATCGCACTCAAATCAGTTCCGCGAATACATTATTTCCGGCTCCGGCATAAGCTTCAGAGACGTGTATGCGGCTTCTGGTGGCATGCTTACTGGAGCGGCTCGAGAGGAGCAGGAATTCCGCGAGCAAGCCGATGATATTCGTCGACATCAGCGCCTCAGAGAAAAGGAGCGGGAAATCGAGCGTTTGCGGGATCTGTCTCGATTGAAAGAAGAAAGCCTGGGTGCTCGGATCCAGCAAATAGAAATGGAAGCAGACTTGCTTCGGAAAGAAAACGATGCCTTAGGGGTCACCAGAGCCAAAAGAAAACAGATGCGCGAAAGCAGCTACTCGCCACGCCGAAACAAGGGGGGCGACCGATGAGCCGCACCAAAAAAGAAACCCCGGTATTCTCCAGTGGCCGCTTCCGTCTCCGTTTATTTGTCGCGGGTAATGAGTACAACAGCGTCCTGGCCCGACGTAACCTTCAGGATTTCTGCAAAGAGCATTTCGGAGGAGAATGCACCTGGGAGGAGATCGATATCCTCGAGGACAGCGCAGTTGCCCTCAAGGAAAACATCCTGGTCACGCCGACCCTGGAAGTCCGTACCGATGGAGCCGAAACCCGAATGCTGGTTTTCGGGAACCTTACCGACCGCGAGCGCCTTGCGGCTATTATGCCCCGGGAGACTTAAACATGCCTTCGGAAATGGATATTACCAAAAAGAAGCTTGCCGAAGCCGAAGAGATGAACCAGGCGCTTCGCAAAGGACAGGTCGATGCGGTTATCGGGGAGAAGTCTGTTTCAATGGTTCGGCTTCGGGAGGTCGAGCAAGAGCTTAAGGACCGTCAGGACGAGCTTGAGCGTAAGCATGCCGAGCTTGTGCACCGGACCGAGGAGCTGGAGCGTGCCAACGAAGAACTGGAGAGTTTCAGTTACGCCGTGTCGCACGACCTCCGCGGACCTCTTCGGCATATTCGATCATTCGCCGAAATCCTCAACGAAGATTTTCGGGAACAGATGCCCCCGGAAGCGCGCGAGTACCTGGATCGGATGAGTAGCGCGGCAGAGCTTATGAGTGATCAGATCGGACAGATTCTCGATATTTCCCGCGTAAGCAGGATGGAACTGGAGCGGCGGGAGATCGATCTGAGCGCGATGGCCAACCAGATTCTGGAACGTTTTCGGGCCGCCGAACCGGATCGTTCCGTGGAGCTGACCATTGAGCCGGGACTAAAAATCACCTGTGATCATGCTCTTATCGGACGGGTGATGGAAAACCTCTTGTCCAACGCCTGGAAGTACACCAACAGCCGTCGGCCGGCAAGGATTTCTCTCGGGACAGAGAAGCGCGAGGGGCACTCCGCGTACGTGATACGAGACAATGGTACCGGATTCGATATGAAATACGCCGACCGGCTTTTCACCCCCTTCCAGCGCCTGCACTCAGAGCAGGAATTCGGCGGTACCGGCGTCGGCCTCTCCGTGGTGCAACGAATCATCCACCGCCACGGCGGCACGATCTGGGCGGAAAGCACCCCGGGCGAGGGAGCAGCATTTTATTTCACTTTGGGGAAATGAGAGTATTGTTCAATCTTCAACCGTCACTCCTCCCCCCGTCCCATTCTCTGTAAAAGCCGGTAGTGTGATTTGATGCCTGAGGCGTAGGAGCGGTGAACAACGTGGGTAACCCCGTATTCTTCGCAAAGGTTGTCGATAATCGGGGCAAGCGCAGGTGTGTAGGTATGACATACCGCGGGGAACAGGTGGTGTTCGCGGTGGAAATTGAGTCCCCCTACAAGCCCGGTAAAAATCTTGCTTCCCCGCTCAAAATCCGCGGTGACCCGAGCCTGATGTTCGGCCCGTGAGGTATCCAGATGTGCATCACTTCCTTTTACCAAAGGGAATATCGACTCTTCGACCGTATGAGGAAGAATGAAGATCATACTCAGACAAATCCCCGCTATCATGGAGACAAGTAGGTAAAACGCAAGGACCTGTTCCCAGGGGCGAACCAAAAGCGGAACAACGAATGCAAATACCACAAAGAGCGCTTTCCCACCTGCAAAAAGCACCAGATCCCACCCTTTGGGCCGTGGAATGCTATGAGTGCCGAGTCGCCCCAGCGCCACTGCCGCGAAATCATCGAAAACCTGCCATTTGATCGCCAGCAAGCTATACATTGGCCACATATACAGGTGCTGCCACCGGTGAAACCATCGCTGCTTCTGATACGGAGTGACCCGCCCGATACCGCCCATATCCAGATCGGCATCGTAGTCGGTAACGTTGACAAACGTATGATGAAACCGGGTGTGTTTCCAGCGCCACACATAGGAACTTCCGCCAATCAGATCGAGCGTCATCGAACCCATCTTGTTTACCCACGGGATAGTGGAAAACGAGCCATGACCTGCATCGTGCTGAATGTTCACTCCTACCGCCGCAGCGGTAAGACCAAGGGCAAGCGCGAGCAGTAATCCAACGGGCAGTGAATCGGCCTGGAATACCAGAAGCACATAGAGTACCGCGAAAAGCATCAGAATGACTCCTGATTTGATGTAGATCGATATCGACCCGGCACGGGCGTGACCGGAATCGGCAAAGAACTCATCAATCCGTTTTCTCAGGGCAGTCTGGAAACCATTATCGCCGGTGAATGCGACCTTTTGCCGCCAGTTTGGTGAGGATTTGTCTGTCATAGATTAGGGAGGAGAGGCTCTTTCGATTTCAATATGGATACCAGAACTGAGAATTATTACTCGACAGGTTCAGGTAAAATAGCAGATTGTTGGTAACATTGTTGGCATTGAGGTATCAAAAGCAAATATCGGACCAGGCCCGAGCGGGCGGAGTCGGGGTCGGACCTCTGTAAGTCATTGATTATCAAGCAACTAAGGTTCGAAAACCACCTGAAACAGGGGCTATGGACCGAATCTTTGGCGATTTTTTCGGTCCATAGGCCGACTTTTCGGCGGCTTTTCCCATTCCATGGACCGAGTTTTCGGGCAAAAATTCGGTCCATACGGTCATATTTGGTGTCTTTTTTGGGGTCATCTTAAGGAATATCAACAGGTTACAGAGGTCCGACCCCAGATCTTCCGATCTTCCGTTATCTATATTTGCCTTCGGGGGATCGAAGGATTAATCAGGCAAAGGCGATGCCCATCTGGACCCCGGATCCCAATCCGAAGATAACCAAAGGAATACATTCATGGAAAGAGAATTGCAGGGTTTGGAAACATGCTGCCACGATGCTAACGGGTGTGGCCCTGTATGTAGTCCACGCTCCCACGGTCGGTAAACGGGCCCACCAACGGCTTGTGCCGTCCAGAAGCTTACAGACAGAAAACACGCGGATCATCGCACGCTGAGTTTTGGATTTCCGTGATTCGCATTTTGAATTTGGCTCGGATTTCGGATTTCGAGTTTTTTAACTACCACCACGAGTATTTCAA
>JBEPYC010000420.1:0-3875 GCA_041641555.1 Chitinivibrionales bacterium
GAAAGGAGTTTCTTGAGCGTCCCGTTGAACACAACGCTGCCTCCGTGTTCGCCCGGGCCGGGGCCCATGTCGATCACCCGATCGGCCGCCCGGATTACTTCGGGGTCATGCTCGACCACAACCAGCGTATTCCCGGCATCGCGGAGACGGTGAAGAATCGAGATGAGCCGGCGGATGTCGCGCGAGTGAAGACCGATCGAGGGCTCGTCGAGGACAAACAGCGTGTTGACAAGAGATGTCCCCAGGGCGGTGGTGAGGTTGATTCGCTGGACCTCACCGCCGCTGAGTGTGCGCGACTGCCGATCGAGCGTAAGGTATCCCAGGCCGACATCGAGTAAGTAGCTCATCCGGGTCCGGATCTCGCCCAGAAGGAGGTCGGTTGCCTGATCGAGTGGTGCGGGTAGTTTGAGGGTACTAAAAAACGATGCGCACTGATCGATCGGCAGTGTCATGATATCATGAATGGTATACCGCTCCGGTCCAAGCTTCCACAGGAGCGCTTCGGGTTTGAGCCGTGATCCTTCGCAGGACGGGCATTCACCATAGGAGCGGTATTTCGACAAGAGCACCCGAATGTGCATTTTGTAGCTCTTAGTTTCGAGCCAGTCGAAAAAACGTTGTACCCCATACCAGACACCCTCTTCCCACTCACCTTCGCCTTCGATTACCCACTGTCGCTGCTCTTCGGAGAGATCACGCCAGGGGGTATTGATCGGAATACGCCGCTTTCGCGCAAAGCGGATCAGATCATCCTGGCATTCGGCGTAACTTTGGGTCTGCCAGGGGCGGATTGCGCCCTGCGAGAGGCTTTTGGATTCATCGGGGATTACCAGCCGGTAGTCTATTCCGATGGTGCGGCCGAACCCGCGGCAGGTGTCGCATGCTCCGACCGGGGAGTTGAATGAAAACAACGATGGCGAAGGGTCCTTGTAATGGATATCGCATCGGGCGCAGTGAAAATCCGAAGATACCCGAAGAAGGGGATTCTGGGTGTTATCGGCGGCATAAACGGTCGCCTTGCCATGTCCATGCCGAAAGGCACGCTCGAAATCATCGGCGATTCTCTGGCGGTTGTTCTTTGACAAACGAACTTTGTCTTCGATTACTTCGAACTCTCCCTCGCCTCGCTCCAGAACACGAGTGTACCCCTGGGCGGTCAAAAGCTCCCTGACTTCCTGAACCGAAAAATTGTGCGGGACCTGCACGGGAAAGGTAAGATAGATACTCTCGGGGCTTTCCTTTACCCTGAACAAGGCATCGGTGGCACTTTTGGGAGTATCCCGACGAACCGGATCACCGCAGGAACTGCAATAGATCGTTGCTGCTCGCGCGAAGAGGAGTTTGAGGTGGTCGTTGAGTTCGGTCATCGTTCCGACCGTGGATCGGGACGTTCGCACAGGGTTGGTTTGATCGATCGCGATTGCCGGCGGGATACCATCGATTCGCTCCGCCCTTGGCTTGTCCATACGGTCGAGAAACTGCCGCGCATAGGGCGAAAATGTCTCCACATACCGTCGCTGCCCTTCGGAATAGATTGTATCGAAGGCCAGGGATGACTTTCCCGAGCCGCTCACACCGGTAATCACGGTCAGAGTATTCAGCGGGATATCGATATCGACATTCTTGAGATTATTCTGCGTTGCGCCCCGTACCTGTATTGCCTCGGTATGCCGGGTGGACCCCTTTTTCTTCGCCATGTATGATTATGTCTTTCTGAATCCTGGTGATATTTCCAAGCCAACCGGGACTTGGGTATTCAAACATACTTTTTGATGGCTTTTTACACTGCTTTGGGAGTTCGGCTATGAGCCGACGATATTCGATGGAGGTGGACTGTTCCACAGGGACTGAGGTAATCGCGGGTCGAGGAACACGTGAGGCAAAGTCCGTTGTGGGCCAAGAAGTGCATGCGTTTTGCCTCGGAACAGGAGAAGGGCTGAAGTCCCTTCGGCACAGAGCTGCTGACATGATCAAGAGAATGCAATTCCTACCGGAACTGGTGCACTGGGCGCTTTCATTTCCGAAGCACCGATAGTTCAAGCACATAGTCCGAAGCACCGCTTATCCAACTTCGTATGCCGCGAAATAGCATTTTCTTATTGAAAAACCACAGTTTCCCGAAACTCCATTCCAGAAAACCGCGCATATGAGCCTGCCACTTTCTTTGTACGATCCCGGCCGTTTTGATTACATGATGCAAACCCGGTTTGCCCGCAAAGCATGGGAAATGATCGCCAACAAGGAGGCGATCGAGCAGATGAAGGCGGCCACACATGAAAACAAAGCGGCAATCGTTCCTCTCTTACCTCATATCGAAACTGCCTTTGCCCGGGAGCTTACCTCTGGTGAATTTGCCGGTGATGATGCCCAGGTGATGATCAATAACATGATCAAGCAGGTCATGGAAATGCATGGCTATGAACACCGTGCCTGCGGACTCTGTCCCGGGGCGGACATCTTTAGAAGCTCAGGGGTGTATCGCAAAAGAGCGGATTCTTAGGTTCTTTCCGATCAGCATAATAGTATGCTACTCCTATTCTTTGCGTGGGACTAATTGTTGAATCCTCCCTTCCCACCATCCTATTGTCCTTCAATCCTATTCTATACCTCTTCATCAAAATCCATCCATGCTTTCGGAATGTGACCGAACCAGGCATCAGTACAGGTAACCGTTCCTCTCAGGTCGGCCTGCAATTTGCACAAAGGTTACAAGGCGAACAACAACTGATACACCCAATCTTCAAACCAGGAGTTTCACTATGCCTCAGAAAGCGCCCAAACCGGTCCCTGAAGGAATGCACACTGTCACGCCCTATCTCACCTTTTCCGGAAATTGCGCTGAAGCTCTGGAATTCTATACAAAAGCGTTCAATGCACACATGAATGGCGAGGCGCTCAAGACGCCCGATAACAAAATCATGCATGCCTGGCTCACGATCGGCGATTCAAACCTGTTTCTTTCCGACAACTTCGGAGAGGATGCAACCGTTGGCGAAGCGCTTCATCTGTGGATGTATGTCGAAGACGCCGATAAAATCTTTCATCAGGCAATTCAAGCCGGTTGCGCAGAGGTCATGCCGATTGAGGACGCGTTCTGGGGAGACCGCCTCGGTGCGGTTAAGGACCCGTACGGATTCACCTGGTCGATTGCTTCAGCCAAGTGGGAGCCTACAGCCGAAGAGATGAACGCGGCTGAAGAGGAATGGCTGAAGTCGGTAGCGGCACAGTAAGCGGCGCGAAGCGAAGACACCAGCCGACCCGATAGTCTCCCCGAAAAGTGGCAATCCAAATCTTGCAGGGTTGTGAAGGGACGAGTCCAGAAACCGCGAAGCGAACAGTCGAACTCCGCCGCAAACACCGCGAGCAGAGTACCTGAAGCGCCTCATGCCATGCTTTGTAAGTGACGCGTATGCCCGCCCAGGATAAGCGGGGATCGAAGGCTTACTCTGGTGGTGACCCGGTTGGAGGTGCGGGTTTCTGATTGTCTTTCTTTTTACGCCGGGAAAGAAGGGGATGAAGTACGAAACTGACTCGAGGAATAACCAGGAAACTGCGCTTCCTCTTTTTGGCAATTGGCTCGCGTGAAGGGATTTGAAAGAAACCATAAAGGGTGAGGGCGAGAAGCACTGCGCCGACAAAAAAGAAAAGACCCCGTGGCCCGGAAAGCTCCATGACAAAACCGGCAGCCAGGGGGCCCGCTGCGGAACCGATTCCCTGGAGTAATATGAGAGTGCTTGCCGTTCCCACCGATTCTTCGGGAGAGACGCAGTCGTTGACATGGGCGATACCGAGCGAGTAAAGAGGGATGCTTAGGCCGCCGAATAGAAGCACCAGCGGGAAAAGTATCTTGACCGAATAGGGCTGCTCCAGAGATC
>JBEPYC010000421.1:0-3849 GCA_041641555.1 Chitinivibrionales bacterium
GAATATTGCTCTGGTCTTGATCATAATTGGCGCGTGTTTCGATGGCCTTGATGGGTTGATGGCTCGGGATATGAACCTGAAATCTACTTTTGGAGCAATTCTGGATTCCACTGTCGATCGCCTGACTGAGATCGTCTGGTTTCTGGGGCTTCTTTTCTATTATTTAAGAACCTCTGAACATTCCAACATGGTTGGCCCCGTATCTGCCTGTTTCGCGGCTCTCACCGGCTCCATTATGGTGAGCTACGTGAAGGCGCGCTGCGAAGGTGCGGGACTTTCGTGCAGACCCGGTATTCTTCAGCGCCCCGAGCGAATCGTACTTATTTGTGTAGTCCTGCTTATCGGGAGTTCGGCCATGTTCTGGGGGGTGGTTGCCATGGCGGCTCTGACCTGGCTGACCGTGTTGCAGCGGTTGGTAGTTGCCTGGAAGAGCACCAGATCTCATGAATCGGATGGAGCACACAGACCAGGTAACCACGGCCCCAAATGATGCAGGCATGTTCTTCCTGCTATTTGATTTTGAGCAGCCGTGATGTCTTGACTTTGGTCCCCATTTGCATGCGCAGGATATAGAAACCGGGTGAAAGCGGCTTGCCGCTTACCGAAGCACCATTCCACACAGTTCGATAAATCCCCGGCTTCATTGGTTTGTTAACGAGCGTCGATACTGCTTGCCCTTTGAGATTAAGGGCCACCAGCTTAACGCGGGCATGTTCTCGTTTTACGCCCGTTTCCTCCCACGACATTGGCACTACATACTCGACGGTTGTACTTCTGATAAAGGGATTAGGATAGGCCGCTCTGATCGCCAGCCGGTTCGAGTATAAGGCGATATCCAGCGGATTTGCCGTTGCCACAAGGTGTCCGTATAACGGTTCATCATGTGCTGGAATCGATATTTCCGTGGTTCCCGACAATCTGATGACCGTATCGGGTGTAGCCCAGAAAAGATAAACGCCCTCAGGCATATCCTGAGGCAATTCAGTCCGAAGAACCACGTCCTGGTCGGTTGCCGACAGCGCAGTTGTCCATTCCAGGCGACGACTTGGGACCGAAGATGATTCCTTGTACTGGAGCGAGTACTGTGCCGCTCCTGTCTTTGGCAGAGACGTGTTCTTCCCCGTCTCCAAAAAATATAAGTGAGGTAAACCAAATGCCCGCGGCGGCTCTCTTTTTTCAGTGACACCCGGCAGGTGAGAGAGCTTTGGCACAACGCCGATGTAATTATCTGGATCTGAAAAATCTCTGCCTTCCAGCGATATCCGTGCTTCCCAGCTTGCCACCGACACGCGGTGCGCCTTTTTTGCCAGTGATCCCAGGTATGCCGCACCTTCCATTGTCAGGGTCGTGTCTTTTTCGGTATATACCCACACGGCTTCCCACGGTTTGAGCACCGTTACCGATCCGTTGTACCGTTTCTCGGACGCGACCCACGTGTAGGGGTGAAAATTCGAGAGCCACGTCGGGGCAACCGGAAACGGAAATGGCGAAGAAATCTGGTTCCACCCCGTCGTGCCCCTGGTGAGAGTGATTTTTATCGGGCTTTTTTGCGAAGCCAATCGGCTGAAGGAGCGCTTTGAGATTTGCAGGACCGAATCGGTCTCCGAATAATACCAATACCCTTTTCCCGGAGACATTGAAGTCGTTTGCTGGTAGTTCGCAAAGAGTTTGTCGGGGGTTTTGTCTCCCTCCCAAGTGTAGATGGTCCGGTTTGAAGACAAGGAAAACTGCATGGTGTCGATTCCCCACGGCGCTATCATGTGCCACTGGTTCCCCGAAAAAGAATGCTTGGTAACAGATGAAAAGGCTTCATAAGAAATTCCGATGGAAAAATCAGAGAGCTTCCGGTGGCCGGGGAAAAAGATGTCGCCGTGGTTTCCAGCTGTATCGATTCCCGCAACTGAGTACACGTATGTGCTTCCCACAATGACAGTGGTGTCGAGATACCGCGGTACGGTACTTGATGCAATCGGGGAGACCGAGTCGCTGCCCAAGTAATCCCAGCCGGTACTGTCGATTTGCCAGAGGTTAGGATCCGCATTGACACGGTAAACAACATACTTCTCGTTCTTTTCCGAATCGGGGAGGGGGTTCCATTCGAGCCTGATTGCCTTGAGTCCGGCAATTCTGCTGGTGAGTCCGGTCACGGCTGACGGTCCGGGATGATCGTGACGGTTCTGTTGGCTATCGTCATCATACCAGTATCTTCTTGTATCATAGCCCATCATGGTTTCGGGAGAAATAACACCGTAGGGGCTATTGTCGGACAAAAAATAGTAGACACTATCGATGAACGCCGGATCGGCTGTGTACGTTTCCCCCTCATACTGTATTCGTGAATCGAGACTGGTATGCTCCGTGGGGTAGAAGACGTTGTCATTCAGGTCAAGGAACGGGGAGTTGCCAGTGAGTTTAAACGGGAAACTGCTATAGTCTTGGATGATAGAATGCTCGATTCGGCCCGAAGCATACAATGAAAGCAAGGGGGTTATTGATGAATGTGCGTGTTCGTACGAACCGGAAAAGATATCGGTTTCCGCCGCCCCGCGGGCATCGAGATTTGCAATAAGCGATCCGCTGCCGCTTGCGATAAATGTACATGACCGAAGCTCTACTTCAATGGAGTTTGGGGAGAACGGGTTTCGGGCGATGTGCGCGGACATGGCAGTGCTGTCGATTCTTGTTTGGACGGCGCGTGTCGTTTTTACGAAGAGGCATTCTTCGATGTCCACGGACGATGACGTCAGGACTCCAGATGATGCGTTCGTGATTCGCAGACCTTCGACCTGCGGGTTATACCAGGTGGTGGAAGGTGCATAGGGAATGGTAATGGCAATACCTCCACCTGCGTCTAACGTAGGCGGGGTGCCGTTATCCCATTCGCCCCGGAGAGAAATGCTTTTCTTTCGGAAATTCAACTGTTCGGTGTAGGTCCCCGTGTATACCGCTATCTGATCCCCGTGGTCGGCGGCATCGATCGCCGATTGAATGGTCGTGTACTGCTTCCCGGGGCCGACCTCGATTCTTGTTCCTCCTCTGTAGAGGTCCAGAGACCACATCGTGAAAGTTACCGACGTGATCGGAGACCATCGGGTAAACTGCCCGCTCGAGCGAAGTGCAGCTTTGTATTCGACCGTTGTACCTTCCCTGACGATAGTCTCCAGCTCGTCGTCACTTGTGCCCTCATGATGAAATGGCACGGTCTCTACAAGGTGCCAGTTCGTCTGGCCCGATTCTCTTCGGTACAGGTACACCGAGTCCTCGGGTGATTCGAGATAGTCATCTCCAGCACCAAAGTCGATGGCAATCGAGTATGGTTCAACCTGGGAATCGATCCACAGAGAGTCCAGGGGAAGGGAGCGGAGCTCCTGGAAGTTTTGATCCATGACAGGGGAGCGAAACGAAGAGTCCCCGGCCCATGCGACCGCCACATACTCGTATGTTCCTTTGCTGAGGTCGCGGAACTCTTTCCAGGTGTATATGTCCGCCGATGACAGCTGTACGGGAAATGAACTCTGTGCCCCGGTTGGTGAAAGACTGTAGAGTTTGAGCGAATCAAATGCCAGAGCGGAACTCAAATTCATTTTCAGAAGCGGTTCGCCGGTACTGGAAAGCTCGGGCCAGAGGGAAACGGGCATCTCGTTGGGGTCAAGTGTTGTCTGGCCCGGTGAAGAACTCAGGGTAATATCCATGGGAATAAATGATGAGGTCGAAAAAGTATAGGGCTCGGATGGACCATGGGTATTCCCCGAATTCGGGGACCAGAATTGGCGGGGGTATTCACTCGTTTCGATTTCTATGTAGTATTCCTGGCCATCGATTAGCCCGGGCAGTTCAATCCGTCCATCG
>JBEPYC010000422.1:0-3843 GCA_041641555.1 Chitinivibrionales bacterium
AGATGCTGAAGTCGGTACCTATTTCATCGATGAAGAATTCGGAACCACGTGGCTGCTGGTAAATCGTGGATGGAAGATGATCGACTAAGATAAACCGCAGAGCAAATCTATCTGCGCGCCATTTGGGATCTGGTGTCAGTTCATCATAGGATATTGGGTAGGCGCAGACCAGCGTGCGAGTATCAGAATGGAAGAGAATGTAGGAATGAGATACGTACGGTGTGGCCGAAAGTCCGTAACCGAAGAAACCAAACAGGAGTTATCTCAATGATTGGTATACATACGCGAGCCCTTGGGCTTTCTTCGACTCTGGTAGCACTTTGCTGCTTAATTGGAGTTGCAGAAGCCGCGGGTGGCCGGTGGCAGAAAGCTCGAGCTTTGCCTGAAGGCGGATCCGCAGAAACGATTATGACACGAGTCGAACGAAAGAATCGAAACGTGCTCGAACTCGAGTATCGAAGCCCGGAACCTGAACTGATCGGTGACCCGCGGAGCCTGAATAGTAAGGGGCTGAAGCGTCTGAAAATGGGAAATGCTGTCACTACAGGTAAATCCGGTGAGCCACTACTCCCAACGATTCCAAGTTGCATTGCCATACCCCATGGTCATGAAATAGATAAAATCGTGGTAACGCGGGGAAAGGGCATCACAATGCCTGGTACGCATACTCTCGAGTATAGTCGTGGTGTATTCCCCTTGGTCAAAGGCGGGAAAAAGAAACCTGCCAAGGCAAACAAGGAAATCTACGAATCCGACCGTCCGTGGCCGGGGAAATCACATGATATCGTCTCTGTACAGAAAAAACGAGGTTCCAGCATCGTTGTCCTCAATCTGCATCCGGTAACCTATCATCCCCGGAGCGGGCGCGTACGTTATTACCCGAGCATCACCGTTGAGGTACGAACAAAACCACTGAAGATGCGAAATCACAATAGGCTGCCCAGACGGAAATTTAATCGGGGAACAACCGATGTAGAGAATCCCGAGGACCTCGACGATGGTACATCGAGCAGTACCGTTTCAAGAAGTGTCGCACCGCTGGCGATATGTGATCCGGCGGATTCATACCAGTACGTACTTATCACAAGCGCTTCAATTGCCGGCGCTTCTAACGACTATACTGTCAATGATCTCATTGCGCACAAGAATGCACGGGGCATCTCGGCGACGATTGTGACAATCGAGGATATCTTGGCACAGTATAGTGGTGTAGACAATCCAGACCGGCTTCGAAATTTCATAATCGATGCATATACAAACTGGGAAACCGACTATGTACTTCTGGGGGGAGACGTTAACATAATTCCCATGCGAATGCTTTACTGTCAGGCCTACCCGGGCGGGGTTACTGACTACATTCCGAGTGATCTGTACTATCAATGTCTGGATGGGACTTTCGATTCCGATGGCGACGGAAGGTTCGGAGAGCCAACCGACGGCCCGGGCGGTGCGGATATCGATCTGATGGCGGAGATTTATGTCGGTCGAGCATCGGCTGAAGACGAGATCGAAATGTCTAATTTCGTCTACAAGACGCTTGCCTATGAAAACGAATCTGATAACGCGCCTTATCTGCGAAATGCTCTGATGTGCGGTGAGCACCTCGGTTTTGGGGGTGCTGCGGAATACGCAAAACCAACCATGGAAGAGATTCGCTATGGCACCAGTCTTAACGGGTATGCCACTGAGGGGTTTTCGGCATGTCCTTCCTTTTCGATCGATACGCTTTACGATGCCGATGGCAGCTGGCCGAAAAACGATATCATCAGCCGGATCAATTCCAACACCTTAGGGATTATAAACCATTTGGGTCATTCAGAATACAACTATGTGATGAAATTCAACAATGCGGATGCCGATGCACTGACAAACATCAATCCGCTTTTTGCGTATTCACAGGGCTGTATACCAGGCAATTTCGAAGTTGACTGTGTGGCGGAACACCTGACAACATCACACCGCAGCGGCATGTATTCGGTTGTGTTCAATTCCAGATACGGGTGGGGGACGCAGAATTCCACCGATGGACCCAGTCAGCGGTTCAATCGTCAGTTCTGGGACGCCTACTTCGGAGAGCACATTTTCAATATTGGCGCAATGAATGCCGACAGTCACGAAGACAATATCTGGGATATAAACGGAGACTGTATACGGTGGTGTTACTATGAAACGAACCTTCTGGGCGATCCTCAGACAGTTATGCGCGGCCAGGCAACTGGCCCCTCGGTTGCCTATAGTTCCCATTCCATCGACGATGCATCGGGAGGAAATGGTGACGGACTTGCAAATCCTGGAGAAACGATTTTTATTAGGCTCTCAGTGAGCAATATAGGCAGCGATCCTGCATTGGGAGTTACGGTGAGTGCGAGTTCCTCTGACCCGGAGATCTCGATCACCGCCCCCACCGTCAGTGTTGGTGATATCAGCTGCTGTGGAGCGGTCGCTGATGCCCTTGATGATATCGTTATTACCCTGACGTCTTCATGTCCTACTCCACACACTGCACCTATTGACCTGGTCATTTCCGATACAAACGGCAACTCGTGGGCCTCATCGTTTTCGTTCGATGTATATACAACCAGTCGGGTCAGCGGCACGGTGCACCAGGTCAGCGGAACACCTGTCGAAGGAGCTACGGTGCATTATTCGGGACCGCTTTCGGGTTCGGTTTCGACAGATGCAACTGGTCATTACCTGTTCGGGGGAATCGATGGTGCCTATGAGGTTAGTGCTTCTCACCCGGACTTTCTTTCTTCTTCTACTCAGAGCGTTACTCTTCCCCCAAACCAGAGCAGTGTCGATTTTGTACTGTCGCGAGCAGAACTGAACGTTTCACCATATGCTTTGTATGGAAGTGTTCCGGTCGGGGACTCGATGGTCGCTTATCTCTCCCTGACAAACAATGGAGACGCAGCCCTGACCTATGAACTCGAAACCAGCGAGACGACCGGGGATGTGGTTACCTTAGCTGAAGAGCTGTATTCCGGGGAGCACTTTGCAGCGCTCAAAAAAGGGGCTGAAGACACAAGAATTGGTACCCCGGTCACTCTCGGGCAGGGGGGTGCCGACCAATATGGATACACATGGATAGATTCGGATGAGCGCGACGGCCCTGCGTATGTCTGGAACGACATTCGCGCCACGGGGACGCTTTTGTCTTCGGTTTCCGAGTGTGACGATTGTTCTCAGAACCAAACGCTCGGTTTTTCGTTTCCGTTTTATGGAAAAGATTTCTCCAGCATCTCTGTTGGTTCGAATGGGTACATAACTCTGGGTACAGGAAGTTCTCAATTCAATAATTATCCCTTACCCAGCACCAGTGCTCCACCAAATCTCATCGCGCCGTTTCATGATGATTTGCTCCCGGGCTTTGGTGGAAATGTGTACTTTAAGGATTTCGGTCGACGGTGTGTGGTACAGTTCGATAACGTATACCCGTACAGCGGCTCTGGATACTTTACGTTTCAGGTTGAACTGCAAGACGACGGAACGATAACCATGTATTATAAGGATCTTTCAGGTACCGTCACCAGTTCCACTGTCGGCATTCAGAACGAAACCCGCGATGATGGTTTGACAGTTGTGTACAACAGCAGCTACCTCAAGGATTCGTTGGCTGTCCAGTTCAAGCTCGCTCCGGACTGGATTCGGCCGGGTATCGTTGCGGGTGCTATTGATCCGGGAGAGACACAGGATATTCCGGTTGTGTTCGATGCAGCTGGTTTGCTTGGTGGGATGTACAGCGGAACGATCGCAGTCCATCATAATGATCCCGTAAGCATGAATCCCTGGAGTGTTCCCTGCACCCTTGCAGTCGAAGGGTATCGACGGCTTGCGGCCGTT
>JBEPYC010000423.1:0-3839 GCA_041641555.1 Chitinivibrionales bacterium
CACGTGGCGTGCGCTGTCCTGTTTTTTGCTACTCGCCAGACCCCGACGACCGGAGCTACAATTCCGGTCGATGGCGGGCTTCCCGATGCTTCTCCACGATAACGCGCCGAAACAGGACCATTTGCGTTCGCGCCCGCTGGCACAGGTTTGTACCGCAAAATCGGGAATTTAAGTGCTTAAACAAATATAATTAGTGCAGGAATTATCATCGTAAAAGCATGATTTATAACGGCTTATGGTCAGTACCTCGAGGCGGTGCAAATAATATTTCTTGACAGGAAGAATGCAACAATGTAGTTTCCCTTAATTGCATTCTATGGCATTCCGCATTTCAGTACGCATCTATACACTTTTTTCACCTACAATAGATAGGGAGACGCACCTTGAAGAGTCTGAAGAATCTTTCCGCGGTGCAGCCCCGAGAGCATAAGCCCTGGGCGATTTGGATCTGGAATCTACGTATCGATCGCGAGGAGCTGGAAAAACAGCTTCGGTTGATTGCGGATGCCGGTTTTGGCGGCGTTGCGATTCGCCCGGGCCGGGATATGTCGCCCAGTTACATGTCTGCGGAATTCGTAGAGTTGTTCGGCCTGGTTCTGGAAATTGCTGGTGAACGCGATCTCGGTGTTCGTATCGCCGATGACCTCGCCATGCCGTGGTGTGATGTGTTCGACAGAATTACAGAACAGGATCCTCATGCCCGCTCCCGTCGACTTGTCCTCGACCGGGTTGAGCAGGTGTCTTCCAAAGACAAATTCGACCTGGATGAATTCGATGAAGAGACAAATCTTGTTCTTGCGGTGAAACTCAAGAAAGACGAACTCGATCTCACGCAGGTGAAACAGGTTCAGTCCCGCAAGTCTTCGACCCCTAAGACATCCTCTCAGGGTGGTCTTCAATGGAAACCTCCTGCAGGTGAATGGAAAGTCCTGATCTTTCGGAAAGAATATGTCCGCGATACAATGGGTAAGTTCATGCCCAATCTTTTCAATTCCAAAGTCGCCGACATGTACATCAAGGACTATCTGGAGCCCCTGAAAACGGCTTTTTCAAAGTTCATTCCTTCCACGTTCGAGGGTTTCGTTAACGAAATTCCACTTAACGGGCCTTCTGATGGCGCTATTCCGTGGGATGACGGGCTGGAAGTAAAATTTCGTTCCAAATACAAAAAGGAGCTTCTGCAGCTTCTTCCCGCGCTTTTTCTCAATATCGATGCGGCAGATGCAAAGAATCGGCCCCGTCTTCTGAACTTCATTATTCAGTCGATGTACGATGGGTTTGCGGATCCTCTGGAAAAATGGGGTCGCAAGTCTCGATTTCAACAGTGGCTTCTTTGTCCGGAAAAGAATCTTCTGAGTAGTTCTAATTCGGTGGGTTGGTTCAGCGTTGTCCCCGAAGGTACCTATGCGGAGGTTGGATTTCAGAATTCCGAGGGCACCGAGGTGAACCGTCACGCGGTCAGGTATGTTGCCGATTCGAATGTCGCCGAGTTCCGTCGCTCGACCGTGAGTGTGCTCGGACGTAATACAGAATGTTCCGGCGTATCGATTCAGTCTATGAAGGCAGAGATCGACGAACATGGTTTTGCGGGCCCCTCGACATTGTTGATGGACGGTTTCTTTTTCAACCTCGACCACCGTCGTCACGTTCGCACACCGTTCAATTCATTCTGGTACTCCGCGGAATGGAATACGGTAAAGCTTCTCACCGACTATGCCTCCAGGATGCAGTCGGTTATACGGGAGCTGCAGTGCTCTCGTGATGTAGCCGTTCTGGCTCCTTCGATTTCCACGCTTTCGGAGTATCGCCCGACAGATGCGGCTGCCGTGGAGAGAGCAAGCGAGAATTTCGATGCATCGGTCGATGCGCTTGGTCAGGCGAATCTTTCCTACGATCTCATATCGGAAGCGACCTTGCTGTCGTGTTCGGTTCGGGCAAACGGAGAATTCGGTACGACCGACCGCATTCGCAAGGGCAACTACCGCGCGTTAGTCATTCCTTACGCCAGGCTGATCTCAAAGGGCGTCTTTGTTTTTCTCGAGCGCCTGGCTGCCAAGAAAGGTCACGTCATTTTTGTCGATGAGCCGCCGACGGGGAGTCTCGATGACGGTATCGTTGATGCATTCACCACTCGTGTGGAGCATTTGATCAGTTCCCGTAAAGAGACTGTCAAAATCATGTCGGTTGATCAGTTGGCGGAGATTCGGAAACAGGTTTCGCCATCCATAAAGACGAATTGTCAGGGGAAGGAATGCGGCGATGTTGCGGTTGCCGGTGGGTCCGACAACGGCTCCGACGCATACCTGATGCGTAATATTTCGGCATTTGACGAGTACTTCGTTTCAGCCGAACTTCCTGCATTCAAGCACATATATAATCTCGATTTCTTTTCGGGTTCAGTTGTTGAGCTTACGGACGTGGACTCAGGTGAGGGACCGACATCGGTGAATCTGACGTTCCATCCGTATCAGAGCTATGCTTTCGTGGGGTCCAACACCAGGCTCAACGTACCCGCGGCCAGCTCGACGGAAAAAGAGCATGCGATTAACCTGTACCGTCGCTCACCTCGCAATTATCGCGTGGTGCTTCGGAATCAATGGGAATTCAACCCGGTTTCGCTCAATGCGCTTCCGTTGGCAAGCTGGAGTACCCGAATCGGCCTGAGCAGAGAGCTGGGAGGATACTCGCATTACAACGAAACGTATTTCGAGGTAAAAGAGATTCCCTCGTTTTGTCGGCTGGTTTTCAACGAGTTTCCCGGGGTAGCCGGACGTGTCACGGGTACCGATGCCGACTGGGAAGTATCGATCAACGGTACTCCTATCGCTGGTTTTCAGCCTTTTCCTATGACAATGACAACGCCGGAGGGCGAAGAGAAACCGGCCAAGGCCGCTGCGCACCTTGCCCACACAATTTCGGCTGACATCAAAGACCTTTTGATTAAAGGCTATAACCGTATTGCCATTCGGGCAGTAGGGACGATCGGTGATCCACCCGCAGTACTTTATCCGCCGCTGCTTGTAGGGGAGTTCCCGATCGAGCGTGGTTCGCGGGGATGGGCTATGGCGACATCGGTCCCGACCGCAGCCAATGATTCCTGGGTGCGTTACGGATTTCCATATCTCAGCGGAGTCGGTGAATACAAGCAGGTCTTCGAGATCCCCAGCGAGTACGAACGTCTGGTACTGACATTCTCGCGGGTTTCTGGACCGATCAATGTAGCAATCAACGGTGCTGACCTCGGGATGCTTCACTGGCAGCCGATGGAGCTGGATGTGACCAAGGCGTGCACTGCCAAACGGAATGAATTGGTGGTCCGTGTGTCCAATACGGTCGACAACGTCATCCGTATGAATGGTCGTCCGTCGGGGCTGACTGGTGATGTTTTCCTGGATGTGTATTGATCACCATCTGCACCGTATCCGGGGCGATTCTTTCTGGATGTTCTGATCTGGTACTAATCGTGCAGATGCGATCGATTGAACATGAATTCCTGGCCCGATGGTATTGACCGGGCCAGGAAAAAAACGTATTTTAAGAAATTCGTTCACGAAAATGCTCCATTAGCTCAGCTGGCAGAGCAACTGACTCTTAATCAGTGGGTCTCAGGTTCGAATCCTGAATGGAGTACCAAGGGTCCTGTCTCAAAGGCAGGTCCCTTTTTTTATCCCCCCTGATTGAGTGTCAGTGCACACTTCAGGAGGCGTGGGTGTCAGGTTCGACTCGGAGGCCATGGATGGCCGTAGAGGACTGGATCTTGTATCCAGCCCGGAGGGTGCCGAGCTGGATGCGAGGCATCAATCCTGAATGGAGTACCAAGGGTCCTGTCTCAAAGGCAG
>JBEPYC010000424.1:0-3821 GCA_041641555.1 Chitinivibrionales bacterium
GCCGCCCGTAAGGAAGTCTGCAGCGATTTCTCCAGCAACATGCAAAGCGATTTCCGAACCCTTCTGTCGAGTATGAAACGCGGCATGCGTGGCGTCAGCGACCCCGAAGCGATCGGTTACTATCAGGACCTCAAAGACCGTTCCCGCGAATTCAGCCGGAAGGTACGCACGGTACTCCGTGGGCTCACCGTGTTCTTCAACCATGCCGAGTTTTTCAATGTCTTCAGGTATGGCCTGTTTACCTATCAGTACCTGAGTCATAAGCTCTGCAGATGGCTCGTACCGGTTTTCATGCTCACGGCGCTCGCCTCCAATATTGTTCTGGCGCTTAAACCTGGATTATATCGTATTATCCTTGCACCCCAACTTGGGTTCTACCTGGCAGCATTAGCGGGGCTCACTTTCGCACCGTTGGAGCGAATCGTACTGGTTCGTATCCCGAAATATTTCACCATCGTGAATCTCTCGATTCTTGTGGCCTGGTTCCGATTCGTGCGCGGCGAACGTATTACCCTATGGAAACCATCGGTGCGGTGACCACTGGTCCTGCCCTGAATGCATGTTCGGATCACCCCTGAGTACAGTGAGATCCCCTTTTATGACTACCCAACGGCCTTCCAGGCCTTCTATCGGCTTTGTCGCGCTACTGTTTGTCGCAATGGCGTCGTTTCTGGTCTTCGTTCCCATCCTCGGTAACTCGCCGTTCGAATTGCACCTTCAGAATTTCGGCCACATTCCCCTTTTTGGCTGTATTTCATTAGGATTTCTCAGCGTTTTTCGCAAAGCCTGGTCGTTCGATATTCGCGTCCAGTACCTTCTGGCCTTCTCTGCAGCAGCACTTGCCGGACTCGCGGTGGAAATCATCCAGGTACCCCTGCCACGTGATGCCGGTTTTGATGACCTGTTGCGGAATTTTGCCGGGGCAGCGTGTTTCCTTGGCTTCAGGTTCTCCTTTGAAAAAGGTGTGGACCTCTTCGAAAACACGAAGTTTGCTCGGAGGGTGATTCGCTGGACGCCCGTTTTTGTGGTGCTCGTACTTGCTCTGCCCACTTTGCGGTCCGGGTTCTTCTCGCTTATTCTTCTTGAGAAATTTCCAGTTATCACCGACTTCGAGAGTGCGGCATCGCGCAGTCTCCCCGACCCCAATCAAAACCTGATTCGGTTCGAGCCTCCACCCCGGCATTGGTTGTCCAACAAGAGTGAGCATGTGCTTAGCGTCTCTTTTGACCGAAGAAACGAATATCCGGGGTTCGAGATTTCGCTCCCGATCGGCAAGTGGTCGGAGCATCAGAGGCTTTGTGTCGAAATCTATTCATCGCTGGATAGTGCCGTTTCCATAATCATAAAAGTAGCCGATGCACACCATAGCGGTGATTACCGGGATCGGTACACCAGTTCTTTTCGGGTGAAACCGGGTGCCAATTCGATTGTCATTCCGCTGGAAGAGATCGCGAATGCTCCTGTTTCGCGAAAGCTCGATTTGAGCTTAGTTCGATGGATCGAAATATTCTCAAAGACCATTTGAGTTGTTCTTCGATAATATCCGGCTGGAATAGGCAGCGGTAACAACTTTCGTGAACTCCTCGGCGACCAGTGAACTTACCAATGCATTCAAGTGTCCCCCATCATTGGTATAGGAAGGTACCAGAGAAAAGCACTCTCTTGAACGAAAGGTGAATTTTTCCGGGACAGCATCTGGACCTGACGATTCGAGCAGCGCAATGTCGTATAGGTTTCCATCTGATCCATATTCGTTTAGGATTGAAAAGCAGGAAGCAAGCGAAGGGCAGGACGTAGAGAGCCTGATACGGAGGAGTTGGGATGGCGAAGTGGGGTATGAACCACGGCTCGGGGAGGGATCTGCAACAGTCAAACTGAGCCGACTCAACCAAATGCCGTTTCGAGTTCCATCTTTGGCACACGATCCCGACTAATTACAACGAAATACCCTTTCTCAGCATCGGGCCAAGAACGGTTGTCGCCTTGAGAGGTAGCTTGCGCCAGACTGCGATAAACTTCTTACGGTTGCCTGAGTCGCCGCTTTCTTCGGGGGGGATGCCGCCTGCATACGTACTATACCACCAAAGCTGTTCCGGCTCAGCGCCCCACTGTTGCTTGAATCTGTATGTCCCCTCACCCTCGCTCGATCGTCCGAAATCAAACACCCGGTAGTTCCGTTCGAGCGCATAACTGATCATTGACCAATACAGAAGCATGTTTGGTGCTATCCGCTGATACCTGCGGTCCGATGACGCCCAGGGATTGACGACCATATGCTCGTAGAATAGAGCCATCGCACAGGCGATCGGCGCCTTGTCTTTGGAGTAGACCACAAAGAGCCGGGCATACTCACCGAACTCGTTGAGCACGTTTCCCATCATCGATTTGGGGTGTACCGGTGATCCCAGCCCGCGCATATTGTAGGTAAACACCCGGTAGAAATCATCGAGAAGCTCCATTCCGCCTGTCCGGACGCTACACCCCTCCTTCTGAGGTCGGCGCACCTGTGCACGAAGCTTGGCAGGTATTTTCCTGAAAAAAGAGTCCGCCGTCCCCTCAAGCTTCAGAGCCATTCTTACCTTCTCCGTTGAACAGACGGTATGCTTCCCAAGGTTGGAAACTTTTTCTGCCGGAAGTTGGCAGGTCTGCCGAAGTTCCAGAAGCGGAGCTTTGATTTTTGCCCGAAGATCCCGGGCTACATCCAGTAGCGAACCAAGAGTCTGGTCGTCATCAGCCAGCACACCCCCATAATCACAGTACGGGAGAGAAACCAGCGAAGGGGTCATCAGCAAGCTCGGAATGTGGAATAGCGGTAAAACTCCACAGACCTTGCCCTTTCTCCGGGCTGTGACAAAGAACGCCTTCAAATGATATGTCTGAACAACAGCTCTCAGAAATGCACTCAGATGGTACGGTGACGAATTCTGATGAGAAACGACATAGGCATCCCACGTCGCCTGATCAAAGTCACCCATTCCTTTGACTGAGATTTCGGGAGGGCCTAACTCATCTGGTACCGTCGGCTGGGCAATTCGAACCTGAACGCCGGCAAGCTCGTCTTTAAGGACCCGACCGGATTCGTCTTTGGGTAATCTTTCGATTATCGTGATATACTTGGGGACCATTTGTTGCGGGAGCTTTTTCCGAATGGCCTGCTTTATCCCGGACTCGTCGAGTTCAACTTCGTTGCCCCGCACGATAAACGCTTGAGCCGCTTCCCCCTGCCCGTCATCGGGAACCCGGACAACTGCCGTATCGTATATCACGTCCAGACCCCGAAGAGCATTCTCCATATCTTCTACTTTCGGCCCATCACCGGAAAACGCGAGGCTCTCCACGATGTGCGCAGGATCGCCGGCTGAACGACTATCCCTGGACCGGGGCAACCGGTTAGATGCCGATGTGTCTTTTTCGCGTTCTGAATTCATGAGATTATTGCTCCAGACCAAAGGGCCACTCTTGACAAAACACTGTGCTAATATAAATAGAAAGGCCGATCCAAGGCAAAGAGTTTTTTGAAGGATACTATGCTAAAGCGACGGGGCAATACACAGCCATCCCCAAAGCCGGGTTATGGGGACCCCTCTCGCAGTTGCATGCCTCACCAGCGGAACCATAAGGTCTCCATGGCTTCCCAGCACCGGCAGATCGATATCACCCGCCGAAATAGCAGTATGCAAAGAGAGATACCCCGCATCCGTGCACTCTCCAGACCCCCCGCCATCCCGAGTACCTTGCCTGCGGGCTTTCCGCTGAGCTTCCATGCCGCATGGGTCATAGCATCGAGCGGATTGGTCACCATCAGGTAGACAGCATTGGTT
>JBEPYC010000425.1:0-3814 GCA_041641555.1 Chitinivibrionales bacterium
CAACGGGATCTATTTCACCAGCGCCCAGGGTCCGGATGTACGTGAGTATCTGTATCATCGTCCGGGAACCGCCGCCGAAAACATATCGCCGGCAATGATCTACGATGACCTCGTCGAGGACAGCAAGATCGTGTTCGCCTCCAGCGAACTTCAATCGGTCAGCAAGGCAGCCCGACACACAATATTCAAGGCGTTTCATCACGCGCACCGCAACGACATTATGGTCGCCTACGACCCGAATCTCCGATTGCAACGCTGGTCACTGGATGACGCCAAGGAAAGCCTGTGGAGCGTGTTACCGCTTATCGATGTCATCTTTCCGTCGACCCCCGATGAATCAAAGGCACTGTTTGGATATGAGCGCCCCCTGGATGTTATCGGGTTTCTCTGGGATCGTGGTGTATCGATCGTTGCGGTAAAAGATGGTCCCAACGGGTGCCTCATTGGCTACGATGGAAAAATCGAAGAGATCAAACAGGACAGAACCGACGAGCCGATCCGGGACCTTACGCTGGTAGGAAGCGCGTTCGATGGAGCCTTTCTCTCATCGATTGCCCGGGGTGAGGATCCTTTCACGGCAGCGGAACGGGCCAACAAGGCGGCATTATTCAAGGCAACCCGTGGCGGGGGTATTCTTTCTCTGCCGACGATCGATGATCTGCACTGACTCGGCACTACACACGTGAAACTTCGTACATTCCGCGAACCGAATTGCCCAGAAATACCGCATCACCTAAATGCAGCTCCTCGCGGGTAATGACCTTTTCTTTCACCCGATTGGTATCCAGAAGCTTTTGACGGAACGTACCGGCGAGGAGGCCGCACGACACGGGCGGCGTCAGCAGCTCATCCCCCATCTGAACGAATACATTCGCGATCGTACTCTCGGTGATTTCGCCCCGCTCATTCCACAGTAAAACATCATCGGCATCTCGTGCCTCCACTCGTGCCCTCTCATATACGCCGCGATTGGTCGTTTTGTGATACAGAAAGACATTCTGCGAACTCACGGGTTCTCGTGCCAAGGCAACGTTTACGGGAGAAGATACTCCGGGCGATTCGAGGGGAACAGGGTCGATCACACAGCTTCCATCGGAATGCACCAGAAGCCGAACCCGGTACCGATTATCGACAAACGCCTCAGCCGCATCGGACAAACGCTTTTTGATCTCTCCCGCATTGACCGGATACCCGAAATACTCTCCCGATCCGGCAAGCCGTTGGAGGTGGTATTCCAGAAGGGAATAACCAAAGGACTGCTCCCACAGGATTGTTTCGAGCAGATCGAAATCCGGGGGACGCGACGATAAGACGCGTGATTTGATTTGGCACTCCTGGTATTCTTTTTCGGCTGTCGAATCCCAGACGATTCCTCCTCCGACCCCATACTCCGCGTTTGCAGCACTCTTGTCGATCACGGCCGTTCGAATCGCGACATTGAAACGAGCCCGATTACCCGGTGCCAAAAGGCCGATCGCTCCCGTGTAGACTCCGCGAGGGGCGTTTTCGAGACCTGCGATAATCTCCATGGTTCGAACTTTGGGTGCACCGGTAATGGATGCACATGGGTAAAGAGCCGAGAGCACCTCGGCAACCGAGGCGCCCGTCCGGCACGATACCGTCGATACCATTTGCCACACGGTAGGATACCGTTCGGTCTGGTAGAGGGAATCGACCACGACACTGCCCACATCGGCAACCCGCCCCATATCGTTGCGTATCATATCAACGATCATCACGTTCTCGGCTCGATCCTTATCCGAGAGCGAGAGATCCACGCCGGCCTGACGATCCGTTGCCGTGGTCAAACCACGCCCGGCAGTTCCTTTCATCGGGCGTGAACGCAACCGGCCGGCACCAAGCTCGAAAAAAAGCTCCGGTGAACCGCTGCATATCGCGAATTCGCCGGTATCGACAAAGGCGCACAGATCAGTTGGTTGCGCCCGATACAGGTCGGAGAAAAACGAATAGGGTTCGCCATGAAACGAGGTGTTCATGCGGGTGGTGAAATTTACCTGGTAGGTATCTCCACTGGCGATCAGCTCTTTGATCCGGTGGATAGAATCCCTGTACGGCTGCGGTTGGAGCGACAGCTCCCAGTGCCCTGTTTCATATGGCCCGCAGGTGCGTTCAAGTGGGGACTCGATCTCCTCCCAGCTACAGTAGTGAGCCAACCAGGCAAGAGGAAACCCCGTTCGGGGAGGAATCACGGTAAAAGAAGGATCGAATGCAGGAGCCGCTTCGTAGGACAACACGGCAAGTGCAACACCGCCCTTGGTGTCGACCCGCTGTTGAATGTCGGCCAGGGCAGGAAGCACCTGGCCGATAGTGTCGCAGACGAAGGTGCGGGAAGGCGCCTGGAGGTATAACCACGACGCCGTATCGAGGGATTTGATGACCGCGCAAGTGTTCGCCGGGCTATTAGCCTGCGTCACGTTGCTCGGATTCCTCTTTCACCACTTTGGCAAACCGCTTCCCGAACTCTTCGGCTTTCACCAGCATTTCGTGGGTTGCCCCACCGGGAAATTCCAAAGTCTCTTTCAGATCCCATTTCAGCGGCTCGATTATCGATTTGAGTTCCCGAAGTGCTCCGCCGCTCCAGCCGAAACTCCCGAACATAGCCGCAGTTTTGTTTTTGATTGATTTTCTTCCGGCCATCGCTACGGCATCGGCAATGGGCGGAAACAAGGCCGCTTCGTAGGTCGGTGCTCCGATCATGACTCCGGAGTTGACCCACAACGATGGAAGGATGTAGCTGACATGTGTCCGCGCAGCGTCAAATATGTCAAGAGGTACGTTCTCGCTCGATATCCCCTGCCCCACCGCATTCATGACCGTCTCGGTATTTCCGTACATCGAGCCGTACAGAAGAGTGATACCGGGTTGTCTCGACTGCTTGGCATATTGCGACCACTTCTTGTACAGTGACACGATTTTTTCCGGTTCTTTTCGCCATATAAGGCCATGCGATGGCGCAATGGCGCTGATTTCGATTCCCCCAAGCTTGTCGATCGCCTTGAGAACGGAAACGTGGAACTTAGCCACGATATTGACATAATATCTGAGAGATTCCCTTTCGTAGAACGCCAGATCCGTGCACTGGTCATCGAAAATAACCCCCCGAAGCGCACCGTACCCCCCGAAAGCATCGCAGGAGAAGAGCACTTTGGATTCCTGCTCGTAGGTGGCCATCGTCTCGGGCCAGTGAACAAACGGTACATGGAAAAACTGCAGCGTTCTCTTACCGATCGATAACGTCTCTCCGTCGGAGACTTCCCGCACGCGGTCGCCCAGGCCGTAGAAATTCTCAAGCATTTTTTTTGCTTTCGGCGTAGCCAGAAAGATGGCTTTGGGCGAAAGCCGGGGAAGTATCTTGAGAACACCGGTATGATCCGGTTCCACGTGATTGATCACCACATAGTCGATCTCTGCAAGGTCGAACACTTCATTTATCTGGCTGAAAAAAACATCGCTCTTGAACGCCTTGGCCAGATCGATTATGACGTTCTTTTCATCGCGGATCAGGTATGCATTGTAGGATACCCCTTCCTGCGTGATCGGCCACAACCCCTCGAACAGGTCTGTTGTGCGATCATTCACACCTATCCAGTACATATCAGGATGAATCTCAACCGGCATCATAGTGGTACCGCCTTTCTCGAAGTTTCCATAAAATAGCGAGAAAAGAGAAAATACAGTGTGGCAGATTTTTGTACAGCATTCTGCTATATCAGTTCTTAAGCGAGCATTATTGTGTAATTCCGGGTGACAGCAATCTCAGGATAGATCACTGGTTCAGGATTTTTCGCAAAAT
>JBEPYC010000426.1:0-1617 GCA_041641555.1 Chitinivibrionales bacterium
CTTTGGACATAGGCATAGCTACCCGTAATGGTCCACCAGGCCAACGGCTGCAGACCGGCTTCAACTTCAAGACCAGCAGATGATGCACGGGAAACGTTGCGGTGGGTTACCTGAACAGGGCAGGTGACACACGGTGCACTTTTAACTGCCGGATTGATCAGATCCCGAAGGTAATTGTAAAAGCCGCTGAGCTGCAGCGAGAAAACATCCATCATTTCCAGCTCCACTCCCAGTTCCGCAGTCCATATTCGTTCCGGCTTCAGGTCCGGCTCGGGAACAAGGGTCATTGTGGAATTGATATCCAGCGGCGGCATGAATAACTCGCTTAACGCAGGGGCACGAAAGCCGCGTCCCGAAGAAGCGCGTAAAGTCACGTGATCGAAAATATCATGATCTTTCAATACCAGAAACGATGCCGACAGTTTTGGCGAAACAGTCACTCCAAATTCGGAATGATAGTCCCCCCGGAGACCTGGAACAACGATACGCATGTCTCCGAAGGTTATTTCGCTCTGGGCATACATGCCGGCCGCGGTGATCCCAGCGGTTCTTCCTTTTCGTAGAACCGAGTCGGTTTCGCTTCTCCTGACCGCCCCGAAATCGATATCGTTTCTGAGCATGTCACCACCTATGGTGAGCACCTGAGAGAGAAATTGAGAGCCAAGCTGTGCCGTGCCCTGCGCTTCAAACTGGTACTCGTCACTGCGCGACGTCCAGTAACTCTCTTCGGTATAGTCCACATCAGACAACGGTGTTTCACTTTCAAACCGCCCATCGATGCGCCGAACATACCCGGCAGCCCGAAGCGAGAGGTCTGAATCGAGGCTCAAGCGAAACTCGGGGGCAGCAAGATACTGTCGACCTGTCGTGATGACATCGGCAGGAACAGAGTCACGAGCGAAGACGGTATCCCGCTTGGTTCGTCCATACCCGAGATTACTGTCGAAGAAACGCCCATGCATTCTCAAGGACATGTTATCCGAAAGCTGATATCGCCCACTTCCGACAAACCTGGTGTCGCGATAGTTGCGATTTTCTGCTTCCCGAACGGCGCTGCTGGTTCCGTTACGGACAAAAAAGGAATCCGCCCCGGCGTAGTTGCCAATGGATCGGTACCCACCTGAGACTGCATAGGACAGTGGACCGCTTTCGCCTTCACTGAGAATATCGGTATTCATGTATCCGTGTGTGCCGGCTTCAGCATAGATCGATCCACCCGGGTTTCCTTCTCCGCGCTTAGTGATAATGTTTATCACTCCCCCAAAGGCGTTGGCTCCGTATAGTGCCGAGGAGGGACCACGAACGATTTCAACCCGCGATACCGCCCGAAGCGGGACCGTGTTGAGAATCAGGAACGGCGTGCCCGATGCATTCGTCGGGACCCCATCGACCAGAATCAACACGCGAGTAGCGGCCAGGGAGCCGGGCACCCCGCGAATAATTATGTTCATGGGTACCCCTTCGCCCATTCCAGAGGGACGAGAACGCAGGACCCCTGCTTTTGTAGTCACGAGATCATCGATATTGACCGCAGGAGTAGCCTCGATTTCAGAGGCCCCGATTAAACTCGTGCTCACCGGTCGTTCTGCGATTTCCCGCTGGGTTCGGGTCGCGGTA
>JBEPYC010000426.1:1627-3812 GCA_041641555.1 Chitinivibrionales bacterium
CGCGGTAACCACCACCCTTCCGAGTGTCCTGATAGCGGCGGTGTCTCCGGAAGCCGATTTCTCGCTTCCTGTTGTATCCTCGCGATCTCGATGCACATCCGTGGGGGTATTCCCGTGTCCGGCCGTCGAATTTGCATTACGGTGGCTTTCAGCACCGGTGGCGCTTCGGTTGGTCCCATCTGCGTACACCGAAAACCCGGGTTCAGCAATGAAAAACAGCAATACAACCAGCAGGCATTTCGTATTTGGATTGATGCCGGACATAAAACGATTTCCTCTGATTCTTTATGATAACCGAAGAGCTCTGAGCGGCGAGACTGGTTGGATTCCGCGGCTGAAGCATCAGAGCAGACCCTCGCCTCTAAAAACAATATACGAAGACGCGGTCGGTATTGTATCAGGAAGGTTGCAGGGAAATACCAAACAGATTGCCAGAAGAAGTATACATGTGTGATATTTTAACGATTCGTCATTACAACGCGGAGGAATAGATTGTGAAGGAAAAGATTCACCCAAAGTACAAGCAGACAAAGTTCACCTGCTCATGCGGGAACGTGATCGAGACGATGGCCACCATTGGAGACCAGCATATAGAGATATGCAATGCGTGTCATCCGTTTTACACTGGAAAGCAGAAACTCATCGACAGCGCCGGACGCGTGGAGCGCTTTCGCAAACGCTACGAAAAGGCTTCGAAAAAGTCGTAGCTTCGCACAAAATCTGGAGGGCAGGAAAGGGGCATGGTTCCTTTTTCTGTCCTTTTTTGCACCGTCACATTCGTCTCACGTAAAGCAAAAACACCACTACGTACAACTGAACACCTTCTTCATTTCGTGTCATATCCCGACACGGCAGGAGTAACTATGGGTATTGCGCGTTTGTGCAAACATGCTTTTTTCGCTCCCCTGCTCCTCTCTCCCAAAGCAGAAAAAGTCGGCGGCCAGGCAATTATCGAAGGCGTAATGATGCGCAGCAAGGGCAAGGTTTCCTGGGCTGTTCAAAAGCTGTCCGGCGAAGTAGCTGTTGAGCACCGGCCGTTCGTCTCGATCGCCAAAAGGATTCGTTTTCTTGGATGGCCGGTTTTTCGGGGAGCAGTTTCTCTTTTTGAATCACTCGACCTTGGCATAAAGGCACTCAATCGTTCAGCGGAACTGGCCTACGAAGAAAAAAGCAGCACCGAGAAAAAGGAGCTTGGGTTACGAGAACGGCTGGCCGGGGTCGCTACTATGTTTGCGGCATTCGGTCTGAGTATCGGGCTGTTCATGTTTCTTCCGATGTCGATTCTTTCATGGGCCGGATTCGAGAAGAATGCTCTCCTTTTTAATCTCGGCACCGGCGCAATTCGTGTTCTGCTGTTTTTAGGCTATCTGACGGTTATCAGTTTCTGGAAAGATGTTCGCCGGGTATTTGAGTACCACGGGGCCGAACACAAGGCCATTTTTACCTTCGAAGACGGCAAAGAGCTGACATTGGAAAACATGCGTCCCTACCATACGTTTCATCCCCGATGTGGAACCAGCTTCCTTCTTCTGGTCACCCTGGTAAGCATCATGTTCTTTGCAATAATCGACAGCCTCATGACAGCATTTGTCTTTGAGAACGGGTATACCCTGGTCAACCGTCTGGCGGTGCATCTTGCACTCATTCCATTGGTCGCGGGAGTATCCTACGAAGTTTTGAAATTTTCCGATCGGTATCAGCACGTGAAGGTTGTGGGATGGCTGACTGCGCCCGGACTGTGGCTTCAGAGAATAACTACCAAAGAACCCGATGACACGCAACTGAAAATTGCATCGGACGCACTGCAGGCATCTTTATGATAGATAAAGCAAAAGAGCTGGTTCAACACCACAAGGATCTGGTGGAAAAGATGGCTACTCCCGAGATCGCGGGCGATCCTGCGATTATGGAGAAACTCGGACGCGAACACAATTATCTCGGCAAGAACCTTCCGCTCCTCAATGAATATATCGATGCAGTTGACCAGTATGAGCAGGCAAATGCACTACTTAAAAGTGAATCCGATGAAGCGATGCTGGAGCTTGCGCGTGAAGAGGTGCGTGAGATCGACGAAAAAATGCCCGGCCTTGTCTCCCGTGTTCGTCGGTTACTGGTCCCCAAAGATCCCAACGATACCAAAAACGCGATTATGGAAATCCGGGCCGGTACCGGTGGAGCCGAAGCC
>JBEPYC010000427.1:0-3810 GCA_041641555.1 Chitinivibrionales bacterium
GTACCCGCAAACGAAAACACTCCTGAGCAAACGGTTATTTCCGGAGAAGTATCAGCGGTAGAGAAGGCATGCGATCTGCTCAAGCAGGCTGGTGCCAAACGTGCAATCGTGCTTCCTGTCAGCGGAGCATTCCATTCTCCGCTGATGGAATGTATCACCGATGATTTCGTACAGGTTCTCGAGTCGGTAGAATTCCGCGACGCCACGTGCCCGGTCGTTCCGAACGTCACCGCGCAGCCGGAGACAAAGGCAAGCGAACTCAAGCGTCTTCTTTTGGAGCAACTGACAGCTCCCGTCAGGTGGGTGGATACCATGGGGTATGTTCGCTCTCAAAACATGGGTCTTGCAATCGAAGCTGGCCCCGGGTCCGTTCTGCAGGGCCTGGCACGGAAGATCGACCGGGAAATAAATGTTATACCCTGTTCCTCAGTTGAGAAATTATATTCTCTGATCGAACCTCGGTGATAGAGGCATCACCGGTATATCCGTTTCCAGGCAATTCGAGATCACGATCGAACCTTCGCTGCACCGGGCACACGAGTCGGTCCTTGCCCTGGCTGCAGGTTTCACCCGAATTGAGGAGAAAGCGCTGCGATGATTGATTTGACCGGAAAAAACGCCTTGGTAACCGGTGCCGGACGCGGTATCGGAAAAGAAATAGCGCAGACCCTTGCCCGTGCGGGGGCAAATGTGGCTATCTGTGACATCGACGAAGAAGCCGCTCAGCAGAGCGCGGCGGAAATACAAGCCCTCGGGCGTAAGAGCCTTGGAATCAAGACTGATGTCTCCAACGCAGAAGATGTCGCCGGTCTGTTTTCTTCCTTCTTCAGTTCATTCGATGCTATCGATATTCTCGTAAACAATGCCGGAATCACCCGAGACGGGTTGATTATGCGGATGAAAGAAGCTGACTGGGATTCGGTGCTGGCGATCAATCTTAAGAGCGCTTACCTCTGCTGCAAGGAAGCTGCGCGGCCTATGATGAAGGCGCGTGGCGGAAAAATCGTCAATATAGCTTCGGTTGTCGGACTGATGGGTAATGCCGGACAGGCAAACTATTCGGCATCCAAAGCGGGATTGATCGGACTGACCAAGACGCTCGCCCGCGAATTCGCCAGCCGCACCATAAATGTTAATGCCGTAGCACCCGGGTTCATTCAGACGGCCATGACCGACAAGCTTTCTCCGGCAGATAAGGAGAAATTGTCCAGTCAGATCCCGATGCAATCTCTTGGACAATCCTCCGATGTCGCTAATGCGGTACTATTTCTCGCCTCTCCCCTGGCCGGCTATATTACGGGTCAGGTACTTACCGTTGATGGCGGACTTGTCATGTAATCTGCGATTTACCATTTTTTATTCATTTTACACCAACAGGCTAACCATACAGGAAAGGAGCATGTTGTGAGCGACAAAGAAGCTAAGGTCAAGCAGATCATTGCAGAAAAACTTGGGGTGAGTGCCGATAAGGTAACTCCTCAGGCGTCGTTTGTTGATGATCTCGGAGCGGATTCTCTTGATCAGGTAGAACTTATCATGGCATTCGAGGATGAATTCGATGTCGAAATCCCAGACGAAGATGCCGAGAAACTCAAATCCGTGCAGGATGCGCTGGATTACCTGAACAATAAGCTCTAAGTTGTATTTGGCCGTATTCGGTCGTGTTTTTCTGAAAATCGTTTTTTGCTTCTCAGTCATTCTCCCGTTTTTTCTTGAGAGGAAAGATTCCCCGATGTCTCGACGAGTAGTGGTAACAGGTCTTGGCGTAGTAAGTCCCGTGGGTCTGGATGTAGAAACCTTCTGGAAGTCTCTTCGGGAAGGTAAATCCGGAATCGATCGGATACAGCGTTTCGATACTGCAAAGTACTCGTGTCAGATAGCGGGTGAAGTTCGTGGACTGAATGTTGAGAGTTTGATCGATCCCAAGGAAGCACGCCGAACCGACCAGGTGATACTCTTTGCTCTGGCGGCATCGGATCTTGCAATCAAGCACTCCAATGTTGAATTGGATGCAGTCGATAGGGAACGGTTCGGTGTAATCATCGGATCGGGAATCGGTGGGCTGGGAACACTGGAAACTGAGCATGGAAAGCTCATTGCCCGTGGGCCAAGCCGTGTATCGCCGTTTCTCATTCCTATGCTGATCAGCGACATGTGCGCTGGAAGAGTATCTATGAGCTATGGCCTTAAGGGACCCAACTATGCAGTGGTCAGCGCATGCGCTTCCGGCGCGCATGCAATTGGTGATGCCTACGCTATGATCAAGGCGGGCATGATGGACCGCGCACTTGCTGGGGGATCTGAGGCTACCATTACGCCGCTGGCTTTCGCGGGCTTCTGCAACATGAAAGCACTGTCTACGCGCAACGAAAACCCACAGAAAGCTTCATCGCCCTTTGATGCGAACCGCGATGGATTCGTCATGGGGGAAGGAGCCGGGGTCGTTGTACTGGAAGAGCTGGAGCAAGCGCAAGCACGTGGCGCTACTATTTACGCTGAGGTAGTCGGGTACGGAGCAAGTGGTGATGCGCATCATCTTTCGGCCCCCGCGCCGGAAGGAGAAGGCATGTCACGAGCCATGAGCATGTCACTGAAGTCGGCGCAATTACAACCATCGGATATCGACTACATCAATGCACATGGTACTTCCACTCAACTCAATGACAAATTCGAAACGATGGCCATCAAGAAGGTGTTCGGCGACAATGCGAAATCGCTTTCCATCAGCTCTACGAAGTCAATGACCGGGCACTTACTCGGAGCTTCGGGTGGGGTCGAATTCATCGCTTCCGTCCTGGCACTTCGGGATAACATCGTACCTCCTACAATTAACTACGAAACCCCTGACCCGGAATGCGACCTCGACTATACGCCAAATAAAGCGGTCTCCAAAGAACTCAAGTATGTTCTGAGTAATTCATTTGGTTTCGGAGGTCATAATGCGTCCCTGATCGTCACCCGCTATGAAGCGCCCTAAGAGAGGCTTCGGCCTAAAAAAGCTACTCTCCCGATTTCACCCGAAAAGACCCGGGCGCCCGAAACATGACCTCACCGAGATTCAACGCACCATAGGGCATCGGTTCCGTAATCGTGTTCTGCTCGTTCAGGCACTCACCCATAAATCTTCGGTTTCGGTCGATGACCCAAAGGGACTCAGCTCAAACGAGCGCCTCGAATTTCTCGGCGACTCCGTCCTGAACTGCCTGGTAACAGAACACCTGTACCACATTTACCCGGACAAAAGTGAAGGGCAGCTTTCCAAAATAAAGTCATTGATCGTCAGCCGTAAAATCCTTGGTGAGATAGGACAATCAATACGGCTGGGAGACTACCTTTTCCTTGGCAGCAGCGAAAAAGACTCCGGCGGCGCCCATAAAAACTCTATTGTTTCCAATGCGATCGAAGCGGTGGTTGGTGCACTGTACCTCGACTCAGACCTTGACAAATGCCGTGCATTCCTCAAGAAGCATCTGTTTCCTCGTATCGACTCTTTTCTCAAAGAAAAGAGCAATGTAAATTACAAAAGCAAGATTCTGGAGCTTTCTCAGCGAGACGGGTTTGGTATACCACGCTACTCGGTCGTATCGAGTTGGGGACCGGAGCATGCCAAAATGTTTAAGGTTCAGATCGAAATAGCGGGAGTGCCACTGGGCGAAGGTGTTGGACCGAATAAAAAAATAGCCCAGCAGAACGCGGCCAAAGAGGCAACGAATTCCTACGATACCAACAAAATTTCCGCATTACAAAAAGGAGCAGAAAAGAATGATGAACTGGTTTCTGACTGAAGAACAGCAGATGATCGTCGATACC
>JBEPYC010000428.1:0-3809 GCA_041641555.1 Chitinivibrionales bacterium
TCATACCTCTTATCACGGTGCTTATGGGCCCGGTGATCGATCTGGTAACCAGAACTGCAACCAGGATTATTGCACCCAGAGCAATCACCGCCACGACGCCGATCACCCACCGCAGCGCTGCGACCGACGCAAACGCTTCTTTTTTATCAATTTCTGCAATTGCCGCCCACGTGACATCACCGATTTTGACCGGTCCGTACGCCGAAAGGACAGGGTTACCATTGTAATAGTTGATAATTTCCGCTCCTTTCTGTCAACTCAGTGCATTCCGCGACGCCGTCGTATTCACCTTTCCTTTCGAAGGGTTGGCAAAGGAGGCCTCAACGGAGTGGTTGGTTGGATCGAGGTACGAATCGGATCGCATCAGCTTGTCCGACCCGATCAGGTAGGTTTCCCCCGTCTCCCCCATGCCATCACGTTCCTGCATAATCGTGTTTATCCGTTTGAGACTGATCTGAAGCGCGACAACGCCGACCACCCGGCCATTGTCCCGTACCGGCGCAGCGACAAACGATGCCGGCTTATCACCACTGGGAGCATACGGTTCGAAATCCTGGAATGCCACCGATGAGCGCGCTTCGGTAAAGCACGTCCCGAGACCCGATGCATGAAGCGCTCCAGTGGAGAGATTTTCCCCAAGATCCGATTCCCGCTCCACCGTGTACACTACATCACCGTCTTCGGATATCAGGAAGAGATCGTAGTACCCGTACTCCTTTTCGTACTCGGTAAGCCATGTGCCATATTCCCGGTCCACTTCCTCCCATGCTTCACCTCCGGCCCGTTTTCCTTCTTGTTCAAACGCAGCTTCAAAGGCTTTCGTCGCCTCTATGACCGTCGGGTTGCTGGACAACACCGATACATCTCCCAGCCGCTCCGAGAAGAATGATTCGATTTGGGTGGTCTTGATCGCCTGCACCGCCCTGAGTTGTGAAAAGGCCTGTGAAGAAAGAGCGGAACTACCATTAACAAGAGCAACAATGGATACTACCGCAAATGGAACAATCCCGACCAGCAGAAAAAACACCATCAGTTTTGTACCCAGCTTCATGTTTCGAAACATGAACCCTCCTCGAAGATGAAGTGATCCAACAGCGAACCAGGCAGCGCAACCGTCGATTCACACCTGTACTGGTTCTTTGATTCAAATTTGCCATTTCATATGCCGGAACGACACATACTATCCCTTTTCGTGTCATTCAGGTGCATATGCGACAACCATGCCATATGAACCTCATATCTGTAAGTCATTGTTTTTCATGAATGATTACTGTTTTTGTCGGTGTGGTCACATTCTTTATGGTGTGGTCTATTTGCCACACAGTACGAAACAAGATTGTTTTACCTATATGAGAATCAATGGTTTGTAAGATACAGTGCGGGTGTATACTATTTGCTACACCAGTTGGCACGCACTGCATTCAGGTGGGTGAGAGTCTGCCATGACCATTCAGCGCGTATTCTTTCACGGCATTGTTTTTCGGGCCCCCCGGCCGCCTGGGGTGCGGTTTCCAGCTGGACGGGTGTGTGCAGGTATCCACATGAGCAGCAGTGGTCCAGGAGCTGATGTGTATCATTGGGATACGGATCCGATTACTTGTCTGAAGGGATACGTCTTGTGTTCAGCAGGTGCCGGCGGCGATGATGGGCGCTTTTAGATGTCCAACACAAAGCGCACTCAGTCGAATATTGAACACCAGTGAAGGGATCTGGTGTGACCTACTCAGGAATCGAGCTGAGACCAAGCTGTTTCAGCTTGTCGTAGAAGTTCTTACGATGGATTCCCGCAATCTTGGAGGCGCGTGAGATATTGCCGTGACACTCCTGCAGAAGCGCTCTGAAATAGCCCCTCTCGGCTTCCCGGAGCGTGCCATCTTTGAACCCCTTATAACTGGGAAACGTCTTTTCGGGCTCTGTTCGTTTTCCCATTCTCCCGAGCACCCGCACAGCGGTTTCGCGGGAGATTACCCCATCGGAGGAGACGTCTCTCATTGTGGTCACGGCAAGCGATAATTCGCGTACGTTGCCGGGCCACTGAAGTCTGCAGAGAAGCTCGATAGCCGCCGGTGCCATGCTGACCGGCCGGTCTCCCAGAAAGTACTCCACCAGCGAGGGGATATCTTCGACCCTGTCGCGAAGTGGCGGGAGCTGTATGCAGGAGCCATGCAGCCGATAGTAGAGATCAGACCGAAACCGCCCGTCGGCAACCATGGCTGAAAGATCACAATTGGTTGCACTTACGATCCGGACATCTACTTTTCGTCGGTGCGTTTCCCCCACCCGCATGTACTCACCGCTATCGAGAATTCGCAGAAGTCGACTCTGAAGATCAAGCGGAAGATCACCGATTTCATCCAGAAACACCGTTCCTCCATCGGAGACCTCGAAATAACCGTGTTTCGTGTTCACGGCACCGGTAAACGCTCCTTTGACATGGCCGAACAACTCCGACTCGATAAGATTCGGAGACAACCCGGCACAATTTATTGCGGTGAATGGCTCCTGCCGACGAGCGCTGAAATAGTGCATGCACCGCGAGACCACTTCTTTGCCGGTCCCTGACTCTCCAGTGACAAGTATGGGTACCCCCGTGGCTCCCAGCTCTTCGATTCTTGACCGCACCCGTAACATCGGTTCGGATGTGCCAATCAGTCCAAGCATCTCGAAATCCCGGGTTTCTTCAGCTCTGAGGGTCATTCATGGTCCCCTGCTTGCGATATATCGCACAGATCCACACCGTGCCTGGTGAATAATCGTTGTCATATCCGGCATTAAGCATGGATAATCCGACTGGTATTTTCTTCCCTTTTCCCATCTACATACACTAAGTTTATATCTCAGCCATCCTGAGCGCCTCTTCGGCTATTCTCTCCAAGCCCAGCACCTTTTCCGCCGCACCAAGCTTTACGGCTTCGCCGGGCATGCCCCACACAACACTGGTGCGTTCATCCTGGGCAATCGTTCGGGCGCCGGCCTGACGCATTTCGAGAAGCCCCGAAGCGCCATCGGCGCCCATTCCGGTCATGATGATTCCCACTGCGTTTGCTCCGGCATATTTCGCCACTGACTGAAAGAGCACTTCGACGCTTGGGCGCTGATGATAGACGGGCGGACCCTTTTTCACCTCAACGTAATACCTGGCGCCGCTTCGCTTGAGCACGGTATGGTAGTTTCCCGGCGCGATCAATGCCGTGCCGGATACGACCGATTCTCCGGAAACGGCCTCGCGGACCTCTATGCTGCTGATGCTGTTCAGGCGCCGGGCGAATGACGAGGTAAACTTTTCGGGCATATGCTGCACAACAACGATCCCGGGGCAGTTGTGCGGCATACGGGACAGCACTGCCTCGATCGCCACCGTGCCCCCTGTCGAAGCACCAACAGCCAATATTTTGTTCGTCGTTTTCGTGAGCGCACAGGTTTTCTTCTGCGAAACAACTTTTTCCCGCACAATCGACCGAAAGCCACTCATGTTCACTTTCGATGCAGCGCGGACCAGATGGATCAGGTTTGCCGCGACATCTCCGACGGTATATGCCGCTCCCGGTTTGGATACAACATCGATCGCGCCGATATCCAGCGCTTCGAGCGCCGTGGCACTTCCCTGAGCAGTCAAGGAGCTCACGACTATGGTTGGTATGGGGTAGTGCTGCATTATTTTACGGAGGAATGTCAGGCCATCCATCCGCGGCATTTCTATATCGAGGGTCATTACATCGGGATGACACCGAAGGATCTTCTCCCGGGCGACATAGGGATCCGATGCAGTAGCGACCACTTCGATATCGCTGGCCTTGCCCAGTTCTTTT
>JBEPYC010000429.1:0-3795 GCA_041641555.1 Chitinivibrionales bacterium
ATCGCCCTCGGCAGAATCGCCGGAAACCTTGATCTGGGATGTCATGAATCATAACGGCAAACTCTGGGTGACAACATCCGATGACGGTGTCTACGTCAGAGAGCAACGAGGCGATTCATTACGCCAGGTCAAAGAGTTTCCGGCCAAGGGGGCCTATGCGTTTGCCGAAGAGGATGATGGCTTCTGGTGTGGAACGCCATTTGGCCTGTGGCGTTATCACGATGAAGGCGAAGTCTGGATACAGTTTCTGCATCCTGAACAAGAAGAACCTACTGATTTTCAGGTGTTTGCCCTCGCAAATACACCGCGGGAAGTCTGGTATGGCAGCATGGATTTAGGGGCAGGGTATTTTGTTAAGGAAAATGTCGAATGGAAGCCGATGCGGGCGGGGCTCTCTAATCCAAATGTAGCGACGGTTGCAGCAAACGACAGTATCCTCTGGGCCGGATACGGATATCAGGCCGGTTTTCTGGACAGATTCGGAACACAAGGACTGCAGTATGACCGGAATTTTTCCCTGAGAGATGGATTGTATGACAACCATATCCAGGTGCTTCGCCTGCATGGTGACCGAATGTACTATGGTGGGTATGAAGGATTCGGGTATGTAACGATCAACGGGTGGCGTTTTACGCACTTCCGAAAGAAAAATGGTCTGCCGCATACAGACATTGCGGCGATACACAGCGAGGACTCTCTGGTTTGGCTGGGCAGTCTGTTCGGTCTGATTGAGTTTGACCCAGAAGATGACTCTTTTCGAACGATTCCTGAAACCGAATCGTACCGAGTGACATCTATCTTCCGCCAGGGCGATTCTCTCTGGCTGGGTACGCTGGCCCGAGGGGCTCTGGTATTCGACCTTACCACAGGCCAGATCACGGGGAAATATGTCGAATCGGCTCGGCGTATAACGGCAATACTCCCATCGGGAGAACACGAGAATTCACCAGTGTGGATAGTAACTGAATCCGATGGCATCTTTGAGGTCTCCCTGCCGTCGGGCAAGTCAAGCCCGATTAGGCCACCCGCCGGTATTCTCAAAGGCGGTTTCGAAGAAGTACGGAACAATGTCCTCGCGGCTGCACGCATTGGTGATCGAATCTGGCTGGGGACTGAAGAAGAAGGTTGCATGGTATACAATCTTACAACAGACACATGGAGCACGTTTACGTATCTGAATGGCCTCGTGACCAACAGAATTCGTTCATTTGCCTCCTCGGAGTCATTTGTGTTTATTGGCTCATATGGCGGGCTGGTGCGTGTGGACAAAAGGTACCTGGATCGAATCGGGCTGTAATGTCTGCAACCAAAACGGTATACTGAATAGAAAAGAATATCCGGAGGGAACGTATGAATAGGAAATCACTGGCTTTTCTGTGGTGTCTCTTGGCGCTGACTGTGCTCAGTTCGACTGCTCTCGGAGACAACAAGGAACTGACCCGCGGATTGATGGCTCTGAAAAATGGAAAGGTACATCGTGCAATAGATGTGCTCGAGCAAGTCGTCCGGAAGAATCCTGAGTCGGCCAAAGCGCAAATGGGCCTGGGAAACGCCCACATGATGCTTGGTCAGTACGAGAAAGCGAGTAGGTATCTCCAGAAAACTCTTGAGCTGTCTCCCTCTAACACAGGAGCGAAAGCAAACCTTGCGAGTATCTATTCCATAACGGGAGAGCCGGAAAAAGCCCTCAAGCTTTACCAGGAAGTTCTTCGGGTAGAGCCGGACAATGCGGAAATGCACAATAATCTTGGGGCAATTTACCAGTCTATCGGGCAGTTCGATAAGGCGATTGTATCGTTTGAAAAGGCTATATCCCTTGACCCTTCAGCCGTTGAATACAGGGTGAACAAGGGGAAAGTGTATGAGCTGATGAACAAGAACACCGAAGCAATGGATCTTTTCGAGCAGGCGCTTTCAATTAACTCGAAGTCGCAGAAAGCCCTGGTTGCACTTGGGGTGGCATACCGGAATATGGCCCAATACGACAAAGCGGCCGAATACCTCCGACGTGCGCAGAAAGCCAAAGGAGATTCGTGGCAAGCACACGGTGAAATGGGGATGGTCCACGAGATACTGGGGGATTTTGATCGAGCGGTTTACGAGTATACTCAGGCGGTCAAAATGAACCCTCGTAGTCTGCGTTTTCTCCAGGCCCTGGCGGGGGCATATCTTAAGCAGGGTGATTTCGATCCTGCAATCCGCTTTTACAAACAACTGCTTTCTCTCAATCCGGGAGTACCGCGAGCGCATGGCGATCTAGGCGTGGCATTGTATAAGAGTGGTGACTACTATGGAGCGATCAAGGAGCTCCAGATCGCTGTCGAGAGCGAGCCGGAAAACATTCGCTATGTCAACACAATTGGCGAATCGTACTTAGAACTCGATCGAATCGAACAAGCTGGCAAGTATTTCCAGAAGGTCCTTACCTTGGATCCGGATAATGTGCGGGCTCGTGTTCAGCTTGGTATTATCGCTTATCGGCAACGGAATTGGAGTCTTGCCGAGAAACATCTCAGAGGTGCGATTGCCAATTCGCCATCGGATGTAGATGCGAGATATTACACGGGTATGATCGAGCTCCAGAAAGGACGCTACGATGCGGCGCTTGCTCAGTTTCAGGAGGTAAAATCCCTGACGCGCAACGATGCACGCCCATACTATGGAAAGGGGCTGGTACTGGCACGGAAGGGCGACGCCACCGGGGCAATTGAGAATTTCAAGCAGGCGGTGAAACTCGATGAAGATTTTCTGGATGCGAGGTGGGAGCTGGCCAAATTGTATGAATCGGTAGGCGATAACGTGAACGCATACTGGGAGTACAAGAAAATACTGGTAACGGATCCTTCATATCATCTTAAAGATGTTATTAAAGAGAAGCTGCAGCGATTTCTGGATGACGGCGTAGTCGAAGATGAATGGCAGAATTTCTAACTTCTGGCAATAGGGAAGGGTCAGGACAGATACCCTTTCAGGTACGTTCCGGTAATCGAGGCGTTATTCTCCACGAGCTTTTCGGGAGTACCGGTCGCTATAATTCGCCCCCCGGCTTCCCCCCCTTCAGGGCCCAGATCTATGATATAATCCGCTCGTTTTACGACATCGAGGTTGTGCTCGATTATTATGACCGAGTTCCCTTTATCCACTAGTTCATCAATAACCTGCATCAGCATGAGAATGTCTTCGAAGTGAAGGCCGGTCGTGGGTTCATCGAGTATGTAAAGTGTCTTGCCCGTTGAACGCTTGGCTAACTCCGTAGCCAGCTTTATACGTTGTGCCTCACCGCCCGAAAGCGTTGTGGCCTGCTGGCCCAGATGAATGTACCCGAGTCCAACTCGTGACACCACAGAAAGCCGTTGTTTTATCTGGGGTATTTTGTCGAAAAAACCGAGTGCCTCATCGACAGTCATGTCCAGTACATCGGCAATCGTCTTACCCTTGAATGTAATTTCGAGAGTCTCGCGGTTGTACCGGCGTCCACGGCAGGCTTCACACTGCACGTAGACATCGGGGAGAAAATGCATTTCTATTCGAATAACCCCGTCGCCCTGACACGTCTCGCACCTCCCGCCTTTTACATTGAAGCTGAATCGGCCGCGTGTGTAACCGCGAATTTTGCTTTCTGGAAGACTGGCAAAGAGGTCACGAATTGGATCGAATGTTTTGGTGTACGTTGCCGGGTTAGAGCGTGGTGTTCGGCCTATCGGTGATTGGTCGATGTCAACCACTTTGTCTATTGAGGAAAGACCCTTGAGCCCTCTAAATGCAAGAGGTTGCGCTTTGGACCGGTAGATCTCA
>JBEPYC010000430.1:0-3765 GCA_041641555.1 Chitinivibrionales bacterium
GTTGGCTGTGCCGGTCCAACAGAGCCGGAGAAAAACTATCTCGAGATGGAGCGAGTATGGCAATATCTGAGAGCCTTTTGTATATGGCAGGACCAGGTGCCCACCCATCCCTTCAACGGTTTCGATGAACCCGGAGATCTTACCGATGCAATTCAGGACACCATCAAGGATTCGCGCCGGTACACGGTCTATTATCCCCCCGATGCAGTACCCAGAAGTCTCCAGGACCTGCTGTCGTCGGCTCGCACCGATGTAGACACTTTCGGCACCGTTTTATACCAGCAATGGAGCAGCTCGCTCGGTTATCTTCGCATCAGTAGTTTTGAAGAAAACTACACCGCCTCTCGCGGCGTTTTCCGCTCCACGTTCGATGAGCTGAGCGAGATAGAAGATGTTGCTCCGAACGTAATCATCGACCTGCGAGGAAACGGCGGCGGGGTATTGGATGTTCTGGACAGTTGCATGGAGCTTTTTCTGCCTGCCGGGGTGAGTTATATAGAAAAGACCTATCGATACTACAACGATGAAACCAGGTCGGCTCGTACACGGACAATAACCCAAAAAGCGGTTCGTAGTGGTGGTAATTTCGAAGGCAGGCGGTATGCAGTGCTTATCGACACTAACACTGCAAGTGCAGCAGAGATTTTCGCTGCGGGGCTTCGAGACGGACTGGGCCCCGGGAAAGTGACCCTGATCGGGAAACGAACGTTTGGAAAAGCGATCGGTCAATACTACAAAGCTCTTGCCTCCCAGGCGGTGATCAGCATTACGGCGTTCCGGTTTCGTCGAGTTCTGGAGGATTCCACAGAGGCCGACTACATGCGTGTGGGAATCCCTCCGGATCGGACGGTAGCGAATAATGAATACATCTCAGTCGCCGAAGACATCCTGCAGGGGACGGCAAAGCTCACGGATGTGTCGCTGCAGGTCCCTCCCTCGGCAGGTGTTGACCATCCCAAGGCCCGCGGAGCTTACGCCATTCTTCACGCCGAGCTTCCAGAAAGCTACTGAGCTCTTGAGTTTCTGAGTAGTATCTGCACATTCAGGGAAAAGACGGGTTTCACCACCACCATTTACAGCTGACTGGGCGCAGCTTGTTTTGGCACTCTCGCTTACAGTAGGTGATGCACACTTTTTGCAGATGAACTTTTATCGGTACTTGTTTCGTGCTGCGCAGGGAAGCATTGTTAGTTCCTTGCGGAAGTTGGATTATCGGCTGGGAAATGGTGTATAATTATCAGCATACATGGTGAGTTTTTCGGAGTAGGTAATTACAGATGAATCGACGTGAAGCATTGGGTGGGATTGCCGGACTTACAGTCGCGGGATTATCCACATCATCACGGGCCGGGTTTTCGCGCTGGAATGCTCTTTCGCACCCGACCAATATTGTTGTGGCTGTGGCCGATGACTGGTCCTGGCCCCACGCAAGCATATTGGGCGATCCGGCTGCTCTGACTCCTACTTTCGACCGAATAGCCAGAGAAGGGGTGCTTTTTGACAACTCTTTTGTTTCTGCTCCTTCCTGCGCTCCCTCCCGGGCCGCCCTTCTCACGGGCCTTTACCACTGGCAGCTCGAGCAAGGGGCCAACATGTGGGGGTCACTTCCAGGAAAGTTCCCAACCTACCCCGATCTTCTTGCTGAGGCCGGGTATCACGTAGGATTCAGCGGAAAAGGATGGGGTCCGGGGGTTGTTGGCATTAACGGAAGACAGCATAACCCGGCGGGAAAAAAATACAACGATTTCGATGAATTCCTGATGAGCCGACGGCGGCATCAGCCATTCTGCTTCTGGCTTGGTAGCCACAATCCACATCGCCCCTATCAGGGACACCCCGGCCAGGAAATGGGCATAGATACAAAAGCAATCCGAGTACCTGCCCCTCTCCCCGACCACGAAACGGTCCGCAGCGACCTAGCCAATTACTATGGCGAAGTTGCTCGGTTCGATTCCGAGCTGAAACTGGTGACCGACCGTTTGGAGGCTATTGGAGAGCTGGACTCAACGCTGTTGATCGTCACCAGTGACAACGGTCTTCCGTTTCCCAGGTGCAAAGCGAACCTTTATGATTTTGGCACAAGAGTGCCCCTGGCAATTCGCTGGGGGGCAATCCGCGATCCGGGACGCGTTTCCGAGGCTTTCGTGAATCTTGTGGATATCGCTCCAACGATTATGGCCGCAGCGGGCCTGTCCGAGCTGGTTCCGATGTCTGGGCAGAGTCTGATGCCCCTTCTCAAGGAAGGTGCAGGAGGAGAGGGGTCGATGCGAACGAACTGGGTAATTACCGGAAGAGAACGGCACATTGCCGCTCAGAAAGGCTCATTTGCCGGCTATCCGATGCGGGCGATCAGAAATCGTGACTTCCTCTACATCAGAAATTACGAACCTCAGAGATGGCCCGCGGGCTCACCACTGGCGTATCGCGATGTCGATCGCTCTCCCACGAAACGATTTCTTTTGGAAAACCGAAACAATCCCCGCTATGAACACATATTCAAGCTCTGCTTCGGAAAGCGGCCTGCGGAAGAACTCTACGATCTGAATGATGACCCAGGGCAGATCAACAACGTGGCCGACAAAGAAAAGTATAAGGTGATTCGGGAACAGCTGTCCGCACTGCTGGAAACCGAACTGAGCCGCACTGACGATCCGAGGATGGCTGGAGATGGCGATGTTTTCGACCGATACCGGTATTTCATGGTAAAGGGCGTATACCGGTAGCCCTCTCAGTTTTTTTCGATCGCCTGCAGCTTTTTCTGTATTCGGACTCTTCGTATCCTCCGCACGTCTGCATCGAGGATCATAATCCGCATAGTATCTGTCTCGGTGAACTCTCCCTGCCTGGGAAGACGCTGCATAAGCGTAGAAACATACCCGGCAATCGTTTCGTAGTCACCTTCGGGAATATCGAGATCGATTATCCGGTTTAGTTCATCAATTTCGGTTTTTCCATCACATTCGACTATCGTCTGACTGATTCTGCGTACGTACTGGGAGCCGTCCTCATCGTCTTCATCAAGAATGTCTCCGGTTATTTCCTCGATGAGATCTTCGGTGGTAATCAACCCGATCACACCTCCGTATTCATCGACAACAAAGGCAAGAGGTTTTCTGCTTTGTTGAAGTTGTGGCAGAAGGGACAGCAGTCTTCGGGTGCGGGGTTCGTACGTGATGTCTTCGCGCACAAAAGCTGAAATCGTTTCCGTTCCGGTGCCCCCGTAAAGAATATCCAGAACGTTTACCACACCAACGAGATTGTCGACACGTTCCTCGAAAACCGCGATCCGGGAATACCCTGTTTCACTCGCTTTTTCATAGAAATCTTGCACAGTCGAGTCTCGGGGAATTGCGACTACGTTTACCAACGGAACCATTGCCGACTCCAGCGTGGTATCATCGAGTTCCAACACGCTTTCGATCATCTGAGCCTGATCGGATCGGATGACCCCTTCGCTATCGCCCATAGTAGCAAGCATCCGTAACTCATCACGAGTGGCCTGTAACTCTTCGAGCAAGTTCTTCCGGCTTGAGCGCGGCGCAACGATTTTGGCCGTGATTGAAGCCAGAAACACGAATGGACCAAGAAGAAATGAAGAGACCCGAAGAAATGGTGCACTTCTCAAGGCCAGTATATCTGCTCGGGCATGGAACACAGTCTTGGGCAAAACTTCGCAGAATACAAGTATCAGACCAGATATTGCCAATGTGGTTACCACATTCCGCACACCCTCGTTTTCAGGGTACAGCTGAACGGCCATCATGA
>JBEPYC010000431.1:0-3761 GCA_041641555.1 Chitinivibrionales bacterium
GAGCGGTTCGCTGGAAACAGCGTGCTTGTAATCCCAGTGCCCATTGCCCATGAACACCACGTAGTCGAGGCCCGGGTCGATCCCATCGGTCCAGTATCGGTAAGCATAGGCCAGAAAATTCCGAAGTGCCGCCGGATCGACATTGCCGCCGCCGAAAAGACGGTAAATGTCATGCATGTAAACGATTCTGGGGTTCGGAATCATGTAGCTTTCGTCCTGGTTCTTCCGCATGAACGTCCCATACAGACGCTTATGCTGAGCCAGTGATCGAGCCTGGTCTTCGAAAACGGTATCCGTAACGATCAGATAGTTTACATCACGATATGAGTTTGAGCGCAAGTCCCGAATTACAAAAGAAGAGCTGACAGCTCGAGAATGAAGCGTTGCCGGTGGTAGTGGAGCGACACTGCTCTTGTAGCTGACAAAATACCGGAACCCCAATCCTGCTGTATCGGTCCAGGAACAAGTGGTACCTGCAAACTCGGGTTGAATAAGACTCATCTCCGATTCGTCGGCAGGTACACGGATTATGAAAAGGGAGGTATCCTGTACATCCTCTAATCGGTACGTCACCAAGCCGCTGTCAAATGGAGAAAAGACGGTCAACTCCGTCAAACCAGCCATCGACAGTCTGCGGCGGTATCTCACTTCGAAATCGCTGATATCGTATGATGCGCTCCCTGCGCCTTCGGCTTTGAACCGAAACCTGCCGTCATCGACTCTTTCCCCCATCGCAGGTACCTCGTAGAATCTGCCGGGAGTACACGACCCGCAGACCACATCACCGCCATCGTCAAACTCCATAGTAACCCGCGAAGAGGGTTGAGGTGCAGGAGGAGAATAGCCATTGAATCGCACATACCCCGGCTCGGATTTCACAATATGTGGCAGGTCGAGTTCATGGGTGAAATAGGGATCGTAGCCCGATATCGTGTGCCAGACTCTCTGAAGACCACCTTCAAATCCGACCGGCAGCTTTTTGGAGCTTTTGTAAAACAGATGGTCGGTAAATGATGTCAGCTCTGTTCCGCCCGAGCCACTCGTCACAAGAGTATCCATAGTGGACGCTGCGGAAGGGTTAACCACCACCCAGTAATGGCGGTAATCCGTATACCGGTTCAGTTTGAACGCATAACTACTGTCACTCAAGTCGGGAGCCCAGTCGGAATTTTCGGAAACATAGGCAATCAGGTAGTCCTCTGCATCCAGCCTCCCATTGTTGTCGAGATCGAACCGAAGCAGTGGTATCTCCGTCACACCATCGGGAATCGTACTGTCTGGGTTTGCAGCCTCCGGCAATTCACCCTTGTGCGCCCCGTAAAGTGCCACGTCCTTGATCATAATGATGCCATCAAGGGAGCTTATGTCTGCGCCCTGTATCTTTATGAGCCGATTTTCGTATGTCGTCCCTTCGTTAATCCCTCCGTTGCCGTCCCCGACCCGGAAACGCACGGCCTTTTGCTGATGCAAAGGGTGTTTTGGAGCAGACTTGGCGAGGCCACGCCTGCGAACCCGTCGCCACTGTCTGGCCGTATCGTAGTTGAGAAGCGTGCGCGACAGCACGCGTTCCATCGCGGAACTGACTGCCGGAGGAGCCGGGTTTTCTTTGCTGACGGGGAAAGTGACGGTGCCCCGGCCTTTGCGGAGGACACGAAGCCTTCCGGTTTGCAAATCGTAAAAAAACGGTCTGATAACCAGCCGGGCGGTTCTTATGCCTCCGCTGGTCCCGTACCGGGGTTCGGAAATGTAACTGTTTACAAACTCTGGCTGAGCAAAATCGGGCCGGCCTTCGGACAACTTCCGAAGCGGCGGCACGGCACGGTGCTCGATATCGTCTGCAGAAAACGATACCGCGACCTCACCGTTCAGTGGCACCCCGATCGTAACGGAAAATCCGGGAACCACCGTTCCATCGCTCAGAAAAATGTTGTAATTGTGATCGGAGGAGGTAATCGAACTGGTTTGCTCAGAGCCGGTACTCACACGAACATCGTAGCCGGACAGTTCCCAGGAAAAGGATATCGAGCGAGTAGTACTTTCGAGCACGTTCACACCTGCATGAACAGACGCCGTGATTAAAAAAGCGGCACATAATGCGGCGTGAGCTTGTTTGGTTACGAAATAGCGCATAATAGGCAGTCGGGTTAGAATCTCCAAGTTAATTTCGGACTACGAGTGCCAATATTCTCGGGAAATATTCCATCGGGGCAATAATGAAGGGTAGTGGGTATAAAATACAACATAAAGCAAATCGGCAATTCAGAGATGAACACCGATGCCCTCGTATTGCTCACGGCATTACCAGTACCTTGCGAAAATGTATCCTGACCCGATTATACCAGTACGGTCAGGAGAAACAAAAAAAAAGGGAGTAGTTGTTCCAACTACTCCCTTCGATACACCCGGTTGGTACCTGGTATCAGAGACCGGCAGCTTCTTTAATTTTTGCAGCCATGTCTGTTTTCTCCCAGGCAAATTCCGGAAGTTCACGTCCGAAATGGCCGTTGCGTGCCGTTTCCCGGTAGATAGGACGCTTCAGCTGAAGCTGTTTGATGATTGCAGCCGGACGGAGATCGAAAAGCTCATCGATAATCTTGCCAATTTTTTCTTCAGACAGCTTGCCTGTTCCGTAGGTATCTACATGGACCGACAGCGGTTCAGCGACACCAATTGCATAGGAAAGCTGTATTTCACAGTGCGATGCCAGGCCCGAGGCACAAATGTTCTTTGCGACCCACCGTGCAGCGTAAGCGGCACTGCGGTCCACTTTCGAAGGATCCTTTCCGGAGAAAGCACCACCGCCGTGGGCTCCGTATCCGCCGTAGGTATCAACGATGATTTTTCGACCGGTTATTCCGGTGTCGCCGTGCGGGCCTCCCACAACAAAGCGGCCGGTGGGGTTGATGTGGTAGATCGTGTCAGAATCAAGATACTCAGTCGGAATCACTTTTTTGACCACTTTTTCGACGATATCTTCTCTGATCGTTTCCAGAGTGACATCAGGCGAATGCTGTGTCGAGACTACTACCGTATGCACGCGCTTTGGCTGCAGCCCTTCATACTCCACTGTCACCTGTGACTTGGAGTCCGGACGAAGGTACTCCAGAAGCCCCTCTTCTCTCTGGCGGGTAAGCTCGATGAGCAGCCGATGCGCCAGGTCGATTGCCAGCGGCATATAGGTCTTGGTTTCATTGCAGGCATATCCGAACATGATTCCCTGGTCACCGGCACCCTGCTCCTTGTGAAGCCCTTCGCCTTCGGTCACTCCCTGTGAAATATCGGGCGACTGTTTGTGAACGGCAATCATGACACCACAACTGTCGGCATCGAATCCAATATCGGGATGCGTGTACCCGATTTCTCGAACGGTTTCACGGGCAATCGACGGAAGATCCACGGTGGCTTTGCTGGTTATTTCTCCCGCAACGACGATTTGGCCGGTGGTAACAAGTGTTTCACAGGCTACCCGTGAATTGGGGTCCTGCGCAAGATATGCATCCAGAACTGCATCGGAAATCTGATCGCAGACTTTATCCGGATGTCCTTGTGAAACGCTTTCTGAGGTAAATAGACGTCGCATTGGTCCTCCTGATGGGAATAGGGACATGTATGATTATCACGGTTTTAAATCCGAAGAGAAGTAACTGAAAATATGTTGTTTCAGCTGCGGCCAAAAGATTCGGAAGCTTTTGAGTGTCCTCGGGCCTCTCCGGAAGACGCTGCCACCGGACCTTACGCACGGCTCTCTGCGTTTCGCCGCA
>JBEPYC010000432.1:0-3751 GCA_041641555.1 Chitinivibrionales bacterium
AAATCAGCATGCTCGAAAAGAGCAGAGCTTCGCAGCTTAAAGCCCAACTGGATGATAAGCAAAAGAAACTTGCAGAGGAACAGAGAAAGGTTGCCGAAGAGCGGGCGAAAGCGGAACAACTTCGAGAAGATGCCGAAAAGAAGTTCCAGGAACTCCAGAGTGCGCTTATTCAGGTCTCTACCGATGCTCGTGGGACGATAATTTCGATGTCGGACATCCTGTTTGAGACCAATAAGGCTGATTTGACGCCCGACCTCAAGACAAGCCTTGCCAAAATCGCGGGTATTCTGCTGGTCTTCAAAAATTCACAAGTAGTTGTGGAAGGCCACACTGACAGCACGGGAACCGCCGAGTACAACCAGAAACTGTCTGAAGCAAGGGCAGAGAACGTCAAGGGTTTTCTTGTTGAACAGGGCGTAGATGAAAGTCGGTTGAAATCGGTAGGATACGGCATGACAAAGCCTATCGCCACAAACGAGACCAAAGAGGGGCGTCAGAAAAACAGGAGAGTCGATCTGGTGGTAAAAGAAAAGGAACAGGGATAGAAACTGCAGGAAGAGGAGTAGACAAAAACGGCGGTGCTGAATACCGGCAAGAGCCGGAAAGCAGAGTGCGCTGCGGAGAGACATTCAGTCACGGCTGGCAACCGCAAGAAAGATATTTCGTTTGCGTATGGGCCGTGGTTACGCCACAACGGACATCACCAGAAGCGTGATGTCATCGTATTTTTCAGTTTCTCCCATGAAATCCAGAAGATCCCCAACAATGTTCTCGCGGATTTTGTCGGGGTTAAGCAGGTAAGCATAGTTCTCCAGCGTAGACTGCAATCTTCGAAGAGTATACATTTCTTTGTTCGGATCCCGGGCCTCGGTTACACCGTCGGTGTACAATACAACCACATCGCCTTTTTCCAGTTCCAATTCTTTCTCCTGCACGTACTCAGTCATGTCACGAGCAAGCCCGATGGCCAGCCCGCCGGCCCGTATCCGATCGCTTCGACCCGATTTATTATGAAACCAGAGAAGATGCTCATGACCAGCTCCAGCAAACGATAACTTGCGCGCATCTTCATCCCATCGGACATAGTTGAGAGTCATAAACTGCCCGCTTCGCATGTTACCGTACATTTCTTCACCGAATCGCTTAATAATCTCCTCGGGCTGCGAGGTATCCTTGGCGACCATCTGCACGATTGCCTTGGCTACGGCCATCACCATACCCGCCGGGACTCCTTTCCCGGAAACGTCACCGATAACGATGCCGGTACTGCCGTCCTGATGGCGGATGAAATCGTAGTAGTCCCCTCCGACTTCTTTGGCGGGCTCGAAAAAAACCGAAAGATTGAGGTTGGCAAGAGGCGGCATATTCTTTGGCAGAAGCTGCTTCTGGATACGAGTCGCAATATTGGCTTCTTCGCGGAATCGCACCGTACTGGTCAACTCGATATACATGTTGGTGTTATTCACCGAAATTCCGGCCTGATCCGCCAGGGCCTGAAGAAGATGGATATCGTTGCCATCGAACGTGCTCTTGTCCTTGCTGTTCTGAGCAACGATGACCCCGTACAGTTCACCCTTGATCCTCATGGGCACGGCAAGGACATTGCGCACCCGATGCGTATCCAGCCCCATTACCGCCATATCAGTACGGTTGTTTTCTTTGTCCAGAAGCACATGTTGTCCGCGCTGTGCCACCGCCCCCACCACACCTTCGCCAAAATGAAACGTCACCTCAGCCAGGCGATCCAGCGTGAGCTGCCGCCATTTGAGAACACTTTCACTCTCGCGATGAAGCGGCATGAATTTACCAACGTGCTGCGCAAGCTTGAGAATAGGGCTTTTGTCCTTGGGATGGTCCACCACATACAGGGCTACTCCCGAAGCCGACAGCGTATCGGCACAGGTTTCAAGTACTCTGCGCAACGTGTTGTCTACCGAAGAAATGTACTCGGGAGACGAAGAGATATCGTTGAGCATCGAGAGCACGACATGCTGCGAGTTGAACAGGAAACTGTTCTCGTAATAGGTACTTTTGTCGGCTCGATAGGTGTGAGCAAGTATCAGGGCGCTCAACGAAATAAAAAACAAATCGGTCAGAATCGGATTGAGAAAGGTCAGATGAGTGTACGGAAACAAATGGGCAAGAAGCCACAATGCAAGAACGGCTAAAATTCTCGGATAGTTCTTGACCTTTCCCTTGATCAGAACCGTTGTACCGAAAAGCGTCACGGCAACCAGGACCACCACACTCAGAACGGTTCGGTTGCCCCCCGATGCCAACGGTAGCATAGGCGCGGTCCCGAGCATCACCATGTAAAAAAAGACGAAATGAGGCACGAATGGAGGAGGTATAGTGATTTTGCGGGGCTCGGTATTGATCAAGCACAAAAAAGCCGCTGAGATCACCACCCCATCGATGTAGAGGTGATACACGAAAAACTGCTTTTCCAGCCCAATAAAGAGCAACTCGCTTACGGTGAAGATACCATAAGCGGCTACGCAGATAATCGACCTGAGGTCATGCCGAATCTGGAAAACGTGAGTGACGATGAGCGCTAACGGAAGCATCAGCGCAACAACGACAATGACATCATGTATAGCAAGCTGCATGTTTTGACCCGGGAATAAAGCGGTTAACTACCTTAATATATAACATCATAACGCATTGGTGTGCCACAAGAAAGCACTAATGACAGTTTTAGACGATTATTGAGCACCTCATCAGCTATCGGGGAAACTCGGGGGCCATTTTCCAAGATTATTCCCCTCCAAGCATACGAACGCGGAGGCTCATGATCGACACTATCTGGAGGGGCAAACATCTTATGGAAGCACACTGAGATCATCAGCGGTATATTTTTCAGTATGCCTTCCACACCCACTCTCATACTTGCCCCACTCCGGGGGGTTACCGGATACATTTTCCGCAGTGCTTTTGCGGAACATTTTGGAGGATTCGATCTAGCTGTTGGACCTTTTATTCCAGCGGTACGCGGAACCACGATCAAGCCCAGTCACCTCCGCGATGCCCTCCCGGAGAACAATGTCTCCATGCCACTGATTCCGCAGACGATCGGCAATGACCCGGCAACTCTGTTAACCATGGCACAAACCATGGCCGAACGGGGATACACGGAGATCAACTGGAATCTCGGGTGTCCTTTCGGCAAAATCACCCGTAAGCGACGCGGCTCGGGGTTACTTCCCTACCCCGAAACTGTGCGGTCCATTCTCGAAGAACTCTACAAACGCCTTACCATCGGGCTCTCGGTTAAACTCCGCCTCGGTCTGGAGTCTGCCGAGGATCTTCAGGATATCATCCCGGTCCTCAACGATTTTCCTCTCAAAAGCATTACCATTCACGCTCGAACTGCGGCCCAGATGTATGAAGGAGTGCCCGATCTGGTTGTTTTCGGAAAGTATCTCCCCCGCTTTTGTGCACCTGTCATCTACAATGGCAATATTCGGACGCGTGAGGACTGGGAACGCTTCAATAAGGAATTTGACACAGTAAAGGCTGTAATGATTGGGAGAGGCGCGGTTGCCGACCCTTTTCTGCCGGGCGAATTGAAAGGAATACCCCGCCCGGAGGAGCAGGAGATCCGCAGACGATTACGACAATTCCATGACGAACTATTCGAACGATACGGCGCAATTCTTCCCGGCCCTGCTGCGCATCTGGGGGCAATGAAAGAGCTCTGGACCTACCTGATAGAGCCGTTCTCCAATAACCGGCGCCCCCTTAAAAAAAT
>JBEPYC010000433.1:0-3737 GCA_041641555.1 Chitinivibrionales bacterium
AGAAGCGGGTACCTTTTCACCTGTGAAAAGGTGGTCGGGAAGAACGGGGCCAACCGTGGCCATCGGACAGGAAATCTCGGTCACACTTCTACAGATGATGGCGGCGATCGGGTGCGTTGCCAACGATGGCGTACTGATCGTGCCGAGGGTTTGTGATAAGGTAGTCGATGCATCGGGGCGCGTGACGAAGACGGGTGAAACCCGGCCCGTGCGGCAAGTACTGAAATCGGAGATTGCCGGGAGAATGCGCGAAATGCTGAGCCACGTCGTAAGTGAAGGCACCGGAACCAGAGCTTCGATCGACGGTATCCCCATGGGGGGTAAGACTGGCACCAGTCAGAAATACGATAGGGAAACGGGGACATACTCGACTGACCGATACTGGTCATCCTTTGTTGGCTTCGTACCGGTAGAAAAACCGGTTTTGCTTTGCGGTGTAGTAATCGATGAGCCGGGTAACGGGGAAAGCGGGGGTGTTGCAGCGGCTCCTGCATTTAGAAAAATCATGAGCCAGATTATCAGCAACCCGGGACTTAGTTACGGAGAAGAAATACTACTCCGAAGCCGTGAGCAGGAAAACGAGAGCGAAATTAAAGAAAAACATGGCGATTCAAGCCCGGCTCTGGTGACGGCGGGAGTTTCTCCGGGACGTAGCACCAAAGATTCCAAAAAGTCATTGGTTCATCGGACCGCGCTGAGAATGCCCGAGGCACGGGGGAGTGAAAAGCAGATCGCTGTCCCGGATGTGCGAAATCAGGATGCCAGAGATGCGGTACGAATTTTATGCATGACCGGCTTACTTCCGTATGTGAGTGGATCGGGAAGGGTACAAAGACAGAATCCTGAACCGGGTAAACAGGTGCAGGGAGCAGAGGTCTGTACACTATTCTGTTCAGTAAACCTGTAGTATCGACACCAGCACGGCTCAGTTGGAACGAGTGGAAACGGGGAGAATCCCGGCGAATGTCATACAGACTCAAAGATTTTCTGACGGCCGAAATCGAAGAGATTGCACGGTCGATGGACGAAGATTCGAGAAAAGACCGGGAAGCATTTACCCGGAAAGCGATTGAGTGGATAGAAAGGAATGGAAAGCGTTTTCGGGAAGAGTGGTGTAGAACACGCGGTAAGCAAGGCCCGTCCTGACCGAGGGGTGGCAACCTGTACGATAAATCAAAGGAGGCCAGCGTGAAGTGGAGTGAACTGATCCGATCGATCAAAGTCGAACAGGCCGGGGGAACCTCGGATCCACAGGTGAGTGATGTCGCTTACGATTCGCGAAAAGTCACTGCAGGATCTGTTTACGTCGCAGTACCTGGTTTCAAGGTTCACGGCGACTCCTTTATCGGTGAGGCCATCTCCCGGGGCGCTTCGGCAGTAATCTCCGAAAATCCGCAACTCGAATGCGGGGTTCCTTGGATTCAGGTGAAAGAACCGCGCAAGGTTCTGGGCGAGCTTGCCAGGAAAGTGTGGGGTTTGAAGTTGTACAACACGACGATGATCGGCATTACGGGAACAAACGGTAAGACTACAGTTGCGCATCTTTTCAGACGACTTCTTGGGGAAACCAGGCGGGAATCAAATGTATGGATGCTCAGTACGGTCGGTTATTACCTGGGAGATGCGTGGATCGAACCGATGAATACTACCCCGGAATCCTCTGATGTTTTCCGCATGATGGGCCAGGCTAAAACAAAACCTTCATCACTGGTCATGGAGGTTTCATCGCATGCACTCGAACTCAATCGTGTTGCAGGTTTTTCCTACGATCTTGCTGTCTGGACAAACCTCACTCAGGATCATCTTGACTTTCATCAGACCATGGGCGAGTACTATCAGGCGAAAAAGAAGCTTTTCACCAGATACCTGAAATCGCGAGGTAAAGGGGTGATCAATGTAGATGACCCCTGGGGCAGCCGGCTGGCTCGCGAACTCGAAAACGTAAAAAAAGTGACCTATGGAACATCGCACACCGCTGATGTGCGGATTGCGAACTGGAAGTGTGATTGGAATGGTTCTGAAATGGATGTAATCTGCCGTGGGGAGATTTTTCATTTCAATTCTCGCATCTACGGTCAGTTCAATATCTATAATATGGCCGCTTTGATTGCAGGTGCGGTTGCTTTGGGGATCGACTTGAAGCGTGTTAAGAAAGTGTTGAAAGGGTTCGAGCAGGTGACCGGTCGTATGGAACGGGTGGATATCGAAGCTCCATTCAGCGTTGTTGTGGACTATGCCCACACACCCGATGCCCTGGAGAACGTGCTGAGAACCATGCAAGGACTGACCAAAGGCAGGGTTTTGTGCGTGTTCGGGTGCGGGGGAGATCGGGACAAGGGTAAACGGGCGAAAATGGCCGATGCGGTTGTGAAAAACAGCACAGAGGCCGTCATTACCAACGACAATCCGCGTGGCGAAGAGCCGCGAGCGATTATCGACGACATACTCGAGGGGATTCCGCTTGATTTTCCACACTGGGTAATTGTTGATCGAAAAGAAGCCATTGCCAAGGCGATGCAGCTTGCCCGTCCGGGAGACTCCATACTCATTGCGGGCAAAGGCCATGAAGACTATCAGGAAATAAAGGGTGTTCGCCACCATTTTAGTGATCGCGAGACGGTCGCGGATATATTCAATGATTTCAGAAAGCAGACGCAAATCGTCTGAGAAGAATTAGCAGTGCCTACAATAGCAAATCTGGCAGAATGGGGCAAGGGAGAATTCGCGGCGCATGGCGCGGTTGCAGAGCAACCCGTCGGGAGAGTCGGAACCGATTCCCGTGTGCTTGGGAAAGGGGATATTTTCGTTGCCCTTACCACGGAGCGCGATGATGGCCATCGGTATGTCGAATCCGCTCTGAATAAAGGCGTTTCTGCTGCAATTGTTGCACGGGAAAAGGCCCCGGAGTTCTTGGCAGAATTTTCCGAACGCCTGATCGTAGTCGAGCAACCGCTTGTAGCACTGCAGCGCATGGCTGCGGAATATCGCCGGATTCTTGATATCCCCGTGATAGGCATCACCGGATCCAATGGCAAAACCTCGACGCGCAAAATGATCGGCACAGTGTTGGCAAAACGGTTTCGTCTCGGTCACACTGTGAGCAACTTCAACAACCATATCGGTGTTCCCACTACTTTGCTTTCGTTCAAAGGAGCCGAAGAAATCGGCATTATAGAAATGGGGGCAAACCATCTGGGAGAAATTGAAGTCCTGAGCGAGATTGCGCTGCCTGATTATGCGATCATAACCAATGTCGGCTACGCGCATGTTGGAGAATTCGGTTCGTTAAAAAACACAGTGGAGGCCAAGTGGGAGATTACCTCTGGATTAAAACCCGGGGGAACGGTGTTACTTAATGGGGATGACGCCAGGCTGAAAAAGAAAGCCGCTGAGACCGAAACCGAAGCGGTTTTCTTCGGTTTTTCCACCCGATGTGATATCCGGGCTGTCGATGTCCATCTGGATAAGAATCTGCACATGCATTTTACGGTCGATGGGACCAGGTTTGAGATATCGGTTCCGGCGCGTCACATGATCTATAACGCTCTCCCGGCAATTGCATTGGGAAAGCATTTTGGTATGGACGCGGCCGATATAGCAGATGCTTTGAAGGGTTTCGAGCCGGCTGCCATGCGCGGTGTGATCGAAAAAAGAAACGGCGTGCAGTTCATCGTTGACTGCTACAATGCGAACCCATCATCGATGACCGGTGCGCTCCAAATGCTTCGGGACGTCGC
>JBEPYC010000434.1:0-3717 GCA_041641555.1 Chitinivibrionales bacterium
AGCTCATCGGCAATCATGATGTTCTTGACATTATGTTCTTCTACCAGCTGGTCGATCCATGTGAGAACGGTCTCAATCGACCAGTAACGCACGGAAGGCTTGCCGAAAATGGCATTTATGCAGCAATAGTTACACGAGAACGGACAGCCCAGTGAAGTGTAAATCGTCGCGTAGGGGGAGCGGACATCGGAATACTCAGGCGCAGCACTTCCAGCGAAATCCTGAAAGCAGTGCCAATTGTGCGCACGATATGAGTTGAGAGGTTTGAGCAGATCCCATGCGTAGCCTGGTAATTCCGTGTCGAGGTTTTCGATTCGGGGAGCTTGCTCATTGGAGCAGATTGCCCCGTCTTTTCGGTACCACAAGCCGCGAATATCGGAGAGCTTCTTTTCTTCACGAGTCCATGCCAGCAGGTCCAGAAGCGTGTAGAGTCCCTCTCCCTGGATTACGAAATCGACGGGTTCCTCTTTGAGAGTTCGCTCGGGAAGTGCGGATGGATGGGTTCCTCCGAGAGTAACGGTAAGCTCTGGTGCAGCTTTCTTGCATGCTTCTGCAATTGCCCGGGCAGCTGGCATGGTCTGGGTCGATGCTGAAGGATGATGGCCGTAGACCATTACCGCGACTATTTTGGGCACGCAGGATTGAATTACCGAAGAGAGGGTGCTTGTATCCCATCCCTCCAGATTGGCATCGTAAATAGCAGCCGAATAGCCGTGACTCCGGATAGAATGGGCAAGAAGGCTCGCCCAGACAGGTGTCGCTACGGCAGTGAACTCGTTGCTGAGATTCTGATATGTCTTCTTCTGATTGCCGGGATGAATAAAGAGAATATCCGCAGTCATCAAAAGGTCCCCAATCCTTTTTGAAACGGCGCGCGGGGAGGTACACAACCCAACGCTAATACCTGATGTTCGGTGCTATGATGCGTGAGCGACTTTTTTCGGAAGCAACTCCTCGACTTCTTTGAATGAGGCCTGCGTATGCGATCTCCGGCGAAGCTCGACGGAAGCGTAATCACGCTCTCGATCGACGAAAATGACCTGACTTCCGGCATAATCAAACTCAAAAGGTACTTCGATGAGATCTTGTAACTGTTTACGGAGCGCATCGTGTTTTTCGGGAGGAGCGAACAGAAGCAGGAAACCGCCACCCCCTGCACCGGTTAGCTTTCCGCCCAGAGCGCCCGCTGCACGAGCATGATCATACAGGTCATCGACAAAGGAATTGCTCACACGGTTGCTCAATCCTCGTTTCGCTTCCCAGGCTTCGTGGAGGAGTTCTCCAAAAGCGGTAAGTGGTGTAGTGCTGCTGAGTATGCTGATGCTTTCGTCAACGAGATCCTTGAGAATCCGTAATTGTCTCCGCTTGCCGTCGAGATGGGGCACGAAACTGTCGGCAACCATCGAAGACGTGCGTTTGATTCCGGTGTAGAATAGCAGAAGGTGAGATTTCAGCTCGGCGATCCTCTCCCGTGAAATCGTGACCGGCTGCACCGAAATCTCTCCATTTGGAAGAAAAACAATGTGATTGAGTCCGCCGTAAGCTGCCGAAACCTGATCCTGTGACCCCACCGTTTCTTTCAAAAGATTCTGTTCAACATGGATACTCTCCCGAGCAAGCATCTCCTTGGTCGGCATGTGCCCCTGGAGCGCATACAAGGCGTGAAGCAGGCCAACGGTAAACGATGAACTTGTTCCCATGCCGCTGCGTGCAGGCAAATCTCCATCGTGGTGGACCTCCAGGCCCCGGCCAAAATCAAGATATTTCAGGATTTCACGAACCGCAGGATGGGATATGCCATCGATATCGTTCGTGCATTCAATTCTGGAATACACGATCCGATAATTGTGTTCGAAAAAGGGAGGAAGATATCTGCAGGAGAGGTAACAGTATTTATCCACAGTCGATGCCAGGACCGAACCTCCATGCTTGAGATACCAGGCAGGATGATCAGTGCCGCCACCGAAAAACGAGAGACGATATGGTGTTCTACAAATAATCATGATTTGTCTCCTGTAAAAAACCGCTCTGCATCGGCGTACGATTCCGGCGTTCCAATGTCGATAAATGGCCCACTGCTGGTAACGCCGTAGAACGCCTCGCCGCAAAGGCGGGGAAAGATGTCCTTTTCAAGCGAGACAGGGCCGGAAGAGGGTATGCTGTCCAGAACGCCGCCGGAGATCAGATAGACACCCGCATTGATAAGACCTTTGCCGGTTGTCCTGCCCTTTTCCTCAAAGCATCTGATGCGGTGAGACGAGTCAAGAACAACAGAGCCGAACCGAGAGACATCATCTACTTCTGTCAGGAGCATGAGGGCACTGGCGTTGGTTTGATGATACTGTTGAAGCAGAGTTTCCAGAGAAAAGGAACAATAGGAATCGCCGTTGAGCACTATGATGGGGTCTGAATGAAGCGAGGAGCGGGCCAATCTCAAAGCCCCGCCGGTTCCCAGAGGTGCCTGCTCACTCGAATAAGACAAGGACATTTCTTTAAACGATGGGCCATACGCCTTCTGGATGTGAGAGGCCTTGTATCCCACACAGAGCACCGCGCGGTCGATACCCTGGGCGCAAAGCGAAGCAAGCAGGAAAGAGAGAAACGGACGTCCCTTAATCTCGGCAAGTGCTTTCGGCCGGTCGGCGACGACCGGTCGAAGACGGGTTCCCAGTCCTCCGGCCAGAATTGCTGCATCGATAGTGTTGGTCAAAACTGTCATGACAAATTCCGGTAGCTCAAACGTTTTTCATAGGATGGCGTCTGAGCATCGCATATCCCTTCAGAAGTTCAGAAATTCCCTTGTCGATTGTCCGTTTCGCTCCAAAGCCGGCTTGGAGCAGCCGCTTGTTCGAGACAATGTAATTTCTCTTGTCCACATCGGTACCGATATCGGAGAAATGGATGTAAAAAGAGGGGACGTGTTCTTTAACCTTCAAAGCCAATTCTTCCTTGGACAGATTAGCCTCATCGAGGCCGACATTATAGGCTTTCCCAACCATAGCATCGTAGTGTTCGATACAGTATAGAAAGCAATCGGCAACATCCCGAACATGAACGTAATTTCGCTTGAAATCCTTTTCGAATATGACCAGATACCCGTCGGTAACCGCGGCGTAGACGAAATGGTTGACCAGAAGATCGAGGCGCATGCGTGGAGACATCCCAAACACGGTTGCCAGCCTGAGAACAACGGCGTTGCCGGTCTCGAGGAGCGCTTTTTCGGCCTGTACCTTGGTTTTCCCGTAAAGTGAAATGGGCTCAAGCGGCGTTTCTTCATCGCAGTAGAGTTCCCCGCTTGTCGCTCCGTATCCGCTGTTCGTGTTGGGGTAGATTATCATCTGATTCTCCCGTCGGATACGATTGAGAACCGTAATAGCATCCAGGTTAACGCCTTTGGCCATTTGGGGATCCCGATCGCAGGCCGGTGCTCCCACAATTGCAGCCAGAGGAATAAGAACATCCGCATCAGCGGCGAGCTTCTGAAGTAATTGCTCGTCTCGAGCATCGCCAAAGACGAAATTGAACCGCGGATTATGACAGTGATGAAAAAGACTTGTTTGCCCGTAAAGAACGTTGTCAAGTACGGTTACTTCAAAATCGGCAGCCAGCAGGTGTTCGCAAAGAACAGAACCGATATATCCCGCTCCGCCGGTTACCAGAACACGCTTTCCCATACTTTCTCCTGTAAGTCTCTGTCTTTGAAAGGAATGTGACCGC
>JBEPYC010000435.1:0-3707 GCA_041641555.1 Chitinivibrionales bacterium
GCAACGATAAGGGCGGTCTCTCTACCTATTCCCGCGGCAGCACCGGTGATCAGTGCAACACGATCCTGTAACTTTCCCATGATTACCTCCCGCGCTTCCTACATTTCTTGCGTACGTGCCTCTCACTTTCAGGAGGATAGCTTATAAGGCATATTCTCATAAGCTCCCCCTCAGGAATTCAGGCGCTCCAGTCAATCTGGAAGCCTGGAACCAGGCTATCCGGAATAACTGTGATTGGCCGTCTGAGCCTCCAGAATCCATTGATTTTTTCAGATTGGCTGGACAGCCCAGATCCATGCTATATCATGCAAAAACAATACCACGAACGAACGAATGGCAGGCTCTTTGCAGGCTCAAGGAGGTTTTGCTCTGATTAATCTATAATGCTCACCGAAAAGGGGGTAGGTATGCGATGGGGTCTATCTGTTGCCATACTGATTGCAGCATGCGTTGAGGTAAGTGCACAACCGCAGCGGTTTTTTCGCGTTACCGACAAAACGACGATTCAGGTTTCCGGAGATGCCGCTATCACGGCCGAACCCGATCGCGCCAGGCTCTCCATGAGCGTTACCGAGGAAGGACCCGTGGTTGTCGGTGCCAAGCAGACGGTTGACCGGAAAGTGAAACGAATTCAGGAAGTTCTTCTGGAGCTTGGCGTTGGACGGAGTCGGATCAATACTTCCATGATTCGGGTGCATCGCATTCCGGATCGCAGGCCGCGGGCAGGGTCTCCGGAGCCGGGTAATGAACGATACCGGGTAACTCGTGATGTCCGGGTGACGGTCACTGATATTGAAAAGCTCGACCGCATAATGGAGCGGTCGGTCGATCTTGGGACAAATCAGATTTGGAATGTGCATCGGTACAGCAGTAAGCAGGATTCTCTTGAGCGTGTCGCCATGAAGCGAGCGGCGGAAAACGCCCGGGAAGATGCCACTTTGCTTGCGGAAACACTTGGTCGCGCTATAGGCGGTCTCCTCATGGCCGAGCATGAATTCGGAAATGTTTCCGGACCGGTCTACACCTTTGCCTCCGAAGCACGGGGAAGGGGAAATCAGCCGTTTGCACGCGGAACTATCGAGATCCGTGCACAGGTCAATGTAGTGTACGAAGTGGAGTAAGAATTACGACCGGTGCCATTTGGGTGGCTACAACGAACGGCTGCAGTCGTGTTACCCGAATCACCCCACAAGGAGCAACCTCTGTCGCACTTTGACCCCGTTTAGTACGAACGGGGTGACGGTGGCCGCTCTGGTACTACCATGTACCATCCATGTCGTATCTTTTTTTTCTCATCCACGTGTCACAACAGGAAGGTCAAAGGTATGAAAGAATTCTTGCTCCAGCTGGTCATTAGCGCGTTGAGTCTCGGTGTTGCAGCCTACATCGTTCCGGGCATCCAAGTTGATAGCCTTCTAACCCTTATTATCGCGGCGTTTTTGCTTGGTATTGTCAACGCGATCATTCGCCCGGTATTCGTGATTCTCACTCTTCCGATTACTATCGTTACCCTGGGTATTTTCCTTTTTGTTCTCAATGCAGCAATGCTTGGGCTGGTCGCCTGGATCCTCCCCGGTTTTGCCATCTCCGGTTTCTGGGCTGCCCTCTTCGGCTGGCTTATCGTGGCAATCACAAGCTCGCTTACATCGAGCCTTGTCAAGGCGGAAAGCTAAGGGGAGACGAAGTCGGACGCGGGTTTCCTTCCCATTTGTACTGAACCGAGTCGACCGGTTATTCACCTGTTCCTGCAAAATGGTATGCTCCTTGCTTTTTTCATCGATCCGTACCGCGCTTTGTCTCTGATATCGTAAGGAGCAACAATCCATGTCGATGGCGTTTGATCCGGCTCCTGCCATTGCCCAGGCGCGGAACATGCCTGGGTTTCTTTTTGCCTGGTGTGGGCAGTCTCAGCTTGTTCTTGGAACCGATGGGGAACTGAGTGGGAAGGGAATGTCGGGATTGTACTACCGGGGGGCTCGTTTTCTTTCCCGGAGTGCCTTTCGGATCAACGATCGCCCACTCCACCTGTGCTCTGCCGGAAAGAGTGGTTTCGACTGTATAGAGTTTTTCTATGTGTATCCTCCGGTACGAAGTGGCGCCACGGGAGGAAGCGGCTCGGGGATGATTCAGCAGCAGGAGGGGATTTCTGAGCGAGGAATGGACATCCATGTTCGGTTTATCGTTCATCCGTCCGGTCTCGATATCGAATTTACGGCGACAAATCGATGGGATAATGAGGCAACATTTGAGTTGCAAGCGCTTTTCGGCGCCGATTTTATTTCATTGGACGAAGCTCAGGGAGGGGAGCCATCATCGGAAACGACGGGGGTCGATTTCGTCCCGGGAGACAACGGCTGCACTCTCACTGGCAGACACCCTGAATTGCTGTTTCGGACTCATGTGGTTTTGTCACCCGGGGCGCCCTGGCGGATTGCACGTGATGCACTGAGGAGAGATGTGCGTCTGAGGCGGGGCGACTCGGTGCGGGAGACGATACGGATTTGGGGAGAGGACACTGCGGAATCTTCGGGCCCGGACCAGTGGGCAGTTCGTGAGGAGTTTTTGCGAAATCGAGCCGCTGGGTTGTCCCGGTTGCACGGAAGGTCTCCTTATACAACCCTCACCAACAAAATGATCGATTACCTGAGCAGCGCCTCGCTCCTGGATGGCTCGCCCGATGAATGGCTGGCACCTTCGGCCGGCTACCCTCTGTACCCCTTTGTCTTTGGGCGTGATGCACTGACCAGTTCGTGGATGTCGGCCATGTTCGATGGAGGAGAGGCCATCGAGCATGTCTTGAACAAGCTGGGGCGACTGCAGGGCACCACCATCGATGAATTCAGGGATGAGCAGCCAGGAAGAATCGTGCAACAAGCCCGACAGGACCCCTCGGCTCGCCTGGGAAAGACTCCGTTTGACCGATACTATGGAGACTATGCCTCTCCTCTGATGTTCATTATCTCTCTGGCTCACCTGTATGCATGGTCCGGTGACCGGGGACAGGTTCTCAAGCATTGGGACCGGTGTAAAAAGATTCTGTCGTGGGCAGAGCGGTATGGAGATATCGATGGTGACGGTTTTCTGGAGTATCGCACCCGCTCAAAATATGGCCCTCGTCATCAGGGGTGGAAAGACAGCGAAAACGCGATTGTGTACGAAAATGGAGAACTGGTCGAACCACCGATAGCCACCTGCGAGCTTCAGGGATACTACTATGCTGCCCTGCAGGCGGCTGCTCTTTTTTCCACACTTGCAGGATCCTATCGGGGTGCTCGGCGGTACTTCGAGCGCGCGCGCCGACTTAAACGGGAATTCAATGCGGCATTCTGGATAGATGATTCCTGGTATGTGGAGATGGGCCTTGATCGCGACAAACGGCGGATTCGATCACGTGGATCGAATATGGGGCATTGTCTGGCCGCCGGCATAATAGACAAGGAAAAGGTACCACACGTAGTGCAGGCACTGTTCAACGATGACATGTACAGCGGATGGGGCGTACGAACCCTTTCCACCGGGAACCCCTCGTACAATCCGCTCAGCTATCATTTGGGAAGCATCTGGCCCGTGGAAAACGCCACGATTGCCCTGGGTTTGCGCAGGTACGGGTTCGATCAGCAGGCGTTACGTCTGATTACGGCTAATTATGAGCTTGCATTTTTGTGGGAGAACGGCCACATTCCCGAATGTATCGGCGGGTATGACCG
>JBEPYC010000436.1:0-3700 GCA_041641555.1 Chitinivibrionales bacterium
GACTGATCAGGGGAAAGCCAGACGGCAAAAGTCTCGGCGAAATCTTCATCAGGATGTGCCTGGGCATAGTTGTCTTCGAGGTGAACCACGTATCGTTTCGAGTAGGGCTGGGCCGAATAGCTCGTTGTATACGGCTTGGAGAAACGGCCAAACAGCTCGCGCCATCGTGACAGTCCGTACAGATGGTAGGCATAGTTGATCGCATGGCCGGTCTCGTGGCGAAGGAGTTTCATGCACCAGGATTCACCAGCCCCTTCGGCTTCCAGCATGATTTTACGCTCGAGCTCGGTCAGGCGTGGATGAGCGAGAAAAAACGGGATACCGATTATCGGTACCCGATCCGGGCACAGCCATTCATCGGCAAGGTAACAGGGCGGGCGAAATCGTATTCCGCGCGCATCCAGCTCCTGGTAGAGCCGTTCGATCCGGTCCTGAAGAACGCTTCCGTCGATCCGGAGTTTCAGGTCGCGGATTCTGATTTTCAGAAGCTCTTCGTCCGGGAGGTGCTCCCAGGTGGTGGCCGAAGCATGAGGTGTTGCAGGTGACATAGGTTAGAGAAAATATGTACTTCGATTCTGCTGTTGGTGCTCGGTTGAAACGATTGTGCGGTCGGGGTCGTGGCTTTTCTTGTGAATCGGGTAAACGCGAGATATATTGGGGGATACTACTGTAAAAAACTCAACCTGAACCTCGGAGCAGTATCCATGAAAAGAGCTCGATGGGTGAGAGGATCCCGATGGAGAGGGCTTTTTTTTCAGATAATTCTTGGTTCGATTCTGCTGGTCACGGGAAAGTCCAGTGCTCAATTCACTCAATTGTACAGTGACTTGGAGATTGGCGGAGTGCGTGTTATCAGCCAGGAGTATCTGGGTACGACCGCGGGGCTCTACTCTCGCACCGGTCTCGAAGTACTTGGATTTACTCGGATTCGGAGAGTGAACTGGATCCAGGATACGCTTCTGGGGACCGAAGCCGGTCTGTTCAGTGTTTATGGCACCTGGCTTCTTCGGGACTCGCAAATTGGAAGTGTCAACTGCATCCACGATACTCTTGTGGGGACGCAGGCGGGGCTGTACTCGATCAGCGGAGAAGAACTGCTTTCTTCGCTGGTGGTGGGAGAGGTGCGGTGGATAACCGGTTCCTACCTGGGAACTTCGGCCGGGCTGTACCGTCACGACGGTACCCGGGTATTGGACAATCAGCAGATTGGTCAGGTTCTGACAATACATGGAGATCTGATCGGCACGACAGCGGGGCTTTTTCGCACGGACGGCCAAGAGGTGGTTTCATCACTCCAGGTCGGTCAGGTTCGGTTCATCACCGATAGTCTTCTGGGGACAAGTTCGGGGTTGTTTCGCCACGATGGCCGGAAAGTGGCTGGCCAGATCGAGATCGGCAGTGTGTATTGGATTCGAGACGATCTGGTTGGAACTTCCAATGGTCTCTACCGTCATTCGAAGAGTTCAATCCGTTTTGCCCGCGTCGGCAGTGTATCAGCCAAAAGGGGGCTCAGGGAAAAAGACCGCCTTTTTGATTGTCTCGGTCGAGCCGGAAGCAGTCGACTGGCAATCAAGCCGGGTGCACCGCTGCAAGCTGGTGATCTGGTGCAGAAAACCGGTACCTCAGTAAACGCGGTGGGACTCTGGCTCGAGAAGTAGCTGTGGGCCCCGGTCCTGATGCGGATCGCTTCAAGGATCTTCGGCAAGCAAGGGGATCCCCCAAAACAAAGACCGATTCCATACTCAGCGCTAAGTCATAGGCTCATAACGGCTTATGGCCGACTGAATGGCCTGGATCCGTCGCCTGAATTTAATTCGATAATCACATAAACACAGTTCTTGTGTTCGTTGCTCCTCAAATTTACTTATATAGGTAAGCAAGGCTAATGTCGGTGGAGATGCGGCCTCCTACCTTTTTGGCGAGCGTGCCAGTGTCATATCCCCCACGGAAGACATATGGAGGATTATTTTATATTGTCCTTCACCCTGCTGTGCACGCCATGATGTCAGCACGAAAATTCAAACTGTTCAGGTTGAACAACACCAAATTCACTATGGAGGGGGTTTAGATGCGAGTGACACTTTTTGCAAAACGCGCTCGAATTCTTGCCGGTATTGCTGTATTCGCTGGAGCGCTTGTGGTTCAGGCGCAGACACAGGTTGTGCAGATCAATGGATGTTCCCGGGACTGGGTTTCTCCCTGGGCGGAAGTGGAGGGTGACAACAGCCCCGGGTTCTGCCAGGAGCTCAATGGTGTGACGGGTCTGGCAAAAGTGGGGAATGGTGTGATTGCTCAATACGACAGCGTTCAGTTTCCACACGGCAGCCTGACCGGAATCACTATCAAGGCTGGTGTGAAATTCAAAGAAGCTAAGATCCAGTTTTCCATTGGAACCAAAGATTCGCTTATAAATTTTGCGGCATGTTCATCTGTCGTTACCGACAGTTTTGGTATCTATGCCGAAACCGAGTGCAACATGCAACCTGCGTTGAACTCGGGACTCGATGCTGTCGATTTCGGCGGATGCTGGAATATTTACGTTCAGTTTGTGGAAGGCGGCGGCCCTGTTGGTGAAGGAGTGGGTAATTTTGCCTGGTTCAAATTCTTCATCGACACCACCGCCACAGACCTTTCACAAACATGGGAATCCCTGGGTGTCCCCGGTTGTCAGTGCGTGGCACCTGATTATTGCTTGAAGCCGGAGTTTGTCGGTACCCAGCCGTGTCAGCAGTGCCCTCCTACTCAGTCATTAGGGAGACCTGTACTCAGGGGTGCAATGGAGCCTGCCAAATCTGCAGCAAAAATCTTTGCTCCCGGTTCACGTGGGCTCACGTCCGGGGAGTACTACGATATCCGCGGCCGAAAGATCCGGGGTCATGCGGGTGTCTCGGATGCTATCGAGACAAATGGCATATTCATTCGTACGCCTCAGAAGTAATTCGGCACGGACTACCGCTTGTTTATTGGGGAGGGCCTTCAGGGTTCCTCCCTTTTTTTTGTCCTCAATAATCCTGTTAGCGCCGCTGTCGTACTTGGCTAAACCCGGCACCAACGTTACGGATGCCGCTGTCGCACTCCAATCCTCATTTGCCCGTTGTTACATTCTTTTACCTCTTCTGACAGCTTTCCGATAATCGGATAGTGTACATTTTATAGAGTACCTCGATTGAGGTTTCTATGTACAGAGTTCGATCTCCGTAGTCGTACTCGAAAAAGCTCAAAACAAAGTAAACGGTCGACGACTACCCCTGCTCTGAGTATCTGGCAAACAACGAGGTGACCATCTCATTCCAGGAGATGGGTACCAGTTCAACTCTGGAGGGCCCATGACTTTTCTGAAATTCGCAGGAATTACATTGCTCCTGATATCCTGTGCCGGTGCTATTCAGGCTGCTCCGGAGACCGTCGAGATTCCCGATAATGAATACGTCACGGTCGGTGAAGACGGGCATCTGCAGCTGCGGGGAAAGCGAGTGCGCTATTGGGGCGTGATCGGCGCGTTTGTTCCCCGCAAAAGCCCCTGGCGGGCCTGGGAGGAGTCTGATCCGGCCGAAGTCCGTGCAAAAAAGTACGCAAAGAAGAAAAAGGATGTCCTGGCGGCGACCAATCGGGTCGAGGCTTTCGGGTTCAATCTTCTTCGCTTGTGGACAGCACCCGATTTCGAGCCGTTTGAAAAAGGTGATGGCTCCCGGAATGATCT
>JBEPYC010000437.1:0-3684 GCA_041641555.1 Chitinivibrionales bacterium
ATGCCGGCTGCTTTAGGAACATTGGGGCTGCCCCCTGCACTGCAGATTGCCGCGCGAGTTGCGCGCTGGGTTGTTCTTGCAGGGGTAGTCGTTTTTACTCTTGCTACGGTCTACCGATTTGCCCCCGACCGGGAAAACCCAAAGTGGCGCTGGGTGAAATGGGGAGCTGCAACGGCCACGGTGCTGTGGCTTATTGGTTCCTGGGGTTTTTCGTTTTACGTGGCAAATTTCAGCAGCTATAACCAGACCTATGGTGCGCTCGCGGCCGTGGCCATCCTGTTGCTCTGGTTCATGCTGAGTGCATTTGTGTTCCTTCTTGGTGCCGAAATCAATTCCGAAACGGAGCATCAGACTTCGGCGGACACCACCACGGGTCAGCAGGAGCCAATGGGTGAGCGTGGAGCATATCATGCAGACACTCTGGGAGAAAAACCATAAACCAACATAGATTACACCAAACTGCGTAAGTGAACGGGGGGCATGTTTTGATTGGTCGCTCTCCGTTCCTCAGCGCGCTATGCTTTACCACCCGGCATCGATATCCGATTCCGAAATAGACAACGAATTCTCCTCTCCGGCACCTACCCTCCCGGCATCCTTCGTTGATTGTGCTTGCGGACCGATGCCCCTCGGGTAGCATATATCGATGTTTTGTGGGTGTCGATTTTTCCGTACATTTATTTCCGTCGACATTTAATCGGGGTCATTTTTCCGGTATCACCCTTGCACGTATTATGTCTTGTTAGGCACGGGGGAAGCCTGCAGGGCTTCTTCCGGGAGATGCGTTACAGTAAAGGAAGGAGGAATACAATGGCTGAAAATAGAGGATATCCCCAGTACGGTGCAGAAAGCAATGAAGGTGGGATTGCCACCGAACCGGTCTCCGGGAAAAAACAGCGAACTGAAGAAGAGCTGAAAAATGCGCAGGAAGAGCTACGGGAGAAAACCGGAGAAACGGTCGAATCGGCCAAGAAGCGGGGAAAGGACATTCTCGATACCCAGAAGACACGGGCTTCGGGGGAGCTGAAAAAGTACGGTGATGCTCTGCACAGTGCAGCGAGTAAGCTCGAGGAAGATGACGGGATGTTTGCGGGGGCCGTACATCAGGCGGCAGGGCAGCTGGACAAGGCTTCGCACTATATCGAGGAACACCCGCCCGAAGACGTCTTGAGGTCCGTCAATGGGTTTGCACACCGACACTCGGGCATTTTCTGGGGCGGGATGCTTGCCGCCGGCCTGGCAGCTTCGCGCTTTTTCAAGGCATCACAGCCTTCCGAAGAATCCGGGTACTCTGGTCCGCAGTCGGATGCCGAACAGTAGAACGTTGATGCAGTAAAGGAGGATTTATTATGAACTTCGTTGACGAGAAACCGACAATGACCGATGAGTCTCTTGCTGATCTTGTCAGGGACCTTCGTGATGAGTCGATAACGCTGGTTCGCCAGCAAATAGAGCTTGCAAAAACCGAAACGAACGAAAAAATCTCCAAAACGGGCAAGAATGCCGCGTTTCTGGGAGCCGGTGCACTGATCGCCTATGCCGGTTTAATCTACCTGATGCAGTTTATGAATTGGGGTGGGCGTCAGCTGCTGCAGATGTGGGGGCTTTCGGCTGAAGTCAGTCTGTGGCTAATGCCCTTAATTCTGGGAGTTATCGTTGGGACCATCGGCTACATACTTATCCAGAAAGCGATACGTACATTCAAGCACATGAAAGCAGCCCCGGAGAAAACGATGCAATCGATAAAGGAGGATCAACAATGGCTAAGGAAACAGCGGTAGCAGAAGAAACCCGGGAAGAAGTGCATCATTGGAATGCGAATACCTCGAAGGGAAAACATAAAAACTCCCGGGTAATAGAGGCGGATATCGACAACACGCGGTATGCGATGGATCGTACCATGAATGAAATCAGTGAGCGGTTCCATCCGAGAAGTATCGTGGATCATATGCTGGACTATTTTCACAAGTCCGAAAACCGGGAACAAATAAGGGAGGTGGCACGCGAAACCGGGCAGTCATTCGCCGACTCGGTTCGACGGAATCCTGTACCGGCACTTCTTATCGGCGGCGGTATCGTCTGGTCTATTTTCAATCAGCGTCAGGAAAGTCATGAGCCCGAGTACGTGTATGGCCCCGAAGGATCGTATGTCGATGCACGCACAGGTGAAGCTTATCCGACTGACCAGGAAAGCGGCAATTCGTACCGATATGCCGAAAAAAACGACCGGGGTGATGGAGCCGGCGCTCAGGAGAAGGCCAAAGGTGCGGTGAAGGGCGCAGGCGAAAAAGCATCCGGTGCAATCGATGCCCTCCGTGAAAAGGGTGAACAGGCCGGACAGTCTGCAAAAGGTGCTGCCCGGAAAGCCGCGAATAAAGCCGGAAGTGGTCTTGGCAGGCAAAAAGGTAAAATGCGGCATGCCGGTGGAAACGCCGCAGGATCCGCTCGTCATGGACTTGAGTCGGCTCGTTACCAGGCTCGTGAGGGCGTTTCCCAGGGGGCAAGTCAGGCAGGCAGGCTTGCGCGTGACAATCCCGTTGCGATAGGACTTGGCGCTCTCGCTCTGGGTGTGCTGGCCGGTGGCCTGATGCCTGGAAGCCGTACAGAAGAAAAACTGGTGGGCGAAGAAGCGAAAAAGGCCAAAGAGCAGGCGGCTGAAGCTGCGAATAAGACAGCGAAAACCGCAAGCGAATCGGCCCGGCAGGAAGGACTGCATCCGGATCAATTGGGCGGAAAGGCTCAATCGGTCGCGGAGAACACTTCCAACCAGGCGGAAAAGGAAGCTGAGAAAAAAACGGGGAACCCCAATAGTGAAAACCCGAACAGGGAAACCCCCCTGTAGCTTTCCAGGCCTTTGCATCACAAAAAGACATCCGTTGAAACCAGCGTTTCGGCGGGTGTCTTTATTCGTGATGTATCGGAGGGCGGGATGCCCCGAAGAACTACGCCAGGCGTTTCACTAATTTACATAGTATACCAGAGAGAGATTGGGAATCGGGTAGACGCCAACAGATTCGGGTGTAAACGATGCGGACAAAGGAACGTCAAACCCGATAGCGATTCGCTTGATTATTACAAACTCCATGCCGATTCCTGCTCCGATGATACCAACATTGTAGTAGTTCAGGTTGTCCGGTCGTTCACAGGTAAAATCACCATTCTCGGAGTAGGTGCACTCTTCCCGATCACTTCCAGATATAAACAGACTGCCGCCAACAAGACCATACAGCCGGAAAAAGTCTCCTTCGGCCTGGTGCAGCGTGTACATGGCTTGTCCGCCAAGATTCACCCAGATCCACTTTGAGTAGTCACTCTTTCCCCCGAGTGGGAGTAAACCGACATTTACTCCAAGCCGATTGCTGAAGTGTTTGCGAAAAGCAAATCCGATTCCCGATGTGGACCCTCCGGAGAAACCGATGCCCCATTTGCTTTCATACGCAGGGGTGTAATCGACCTTCTCTGAAGAAATCGCTGAAGAATCTGCAGCTGATACTGTCAGAACCGCGGAAACGAGAAAAAAAGTCATCCAAGCGCGTTGCATACTACGTACCTGCCTTTCTGGTATTCCAGAGAATGAATGGACATGTTCAATGAGGGGTGCACACCTCACCACGGCCCGGCATAAGGCAGCTCACGACAGGTCGGCCGTGCCGCGTAATGGAAAGGGGCGAGCGAGGAGGTGAT
>JBEPYC010000438.1:0-3675 GCA_041641555.1 Chitinivibrionales bacterium
ACCGCTCCGCTCCGTATCGCGCTTCGCGGCATGCCATCAAATTCCGCTGACTCGGGGGCCTGAGCAAACACCACTCCCCCACCGGCCTTTATTTCCTGGGCTCCAGCCGTACCGTCGCTGCCCGTACCGGAAAGGATGATACCGATTGCCGATTTGCGGTAGTTTTTGGCCAGGGAGGTAAAGAACGTATCAACGGGAAGATGCATGCCTTTCGGATCGCGTTTTTCGGTCACCTTGAGCATGGCCCCGCTAATTATCAGGTCCCGATCCGGTGGTATGACATACACGTAGTTTGGCACCACTCTGATATCCTCAGTGACCTCCCGCACCGGAAGATTGGTGTATTTCTGCTGCAACAGCTCCGCAGTCCGGCTCTTCTGAGTAGGAATCAGATGCTGAATAACGACAAACACCATCCCCGTGTCATCGGGCATCGCCGAAAACAACTCCCGCAATGCAGTCAACCCGCCAGCTGAGGCTCCCAATCCAACCACAGGAAAAGCGGCAGATTTTTCCGCGGACTCTGGACCATTCTTCTCAGGGGTGTATTTTTTCGAAGCGCGCTTGTTCGAGGCCCTTTTTTTGGAACTTTCCCCGGGAGCGCTCTTTTTCTTTTTCGACTCTTTTTTATCGGTCATTTTATTCAATCTTCAACCTTAATTTGGAAATCTCGCAGCGGCACATTTCTTCACTTTTGATTGAAGATAACTCCCCCGCGTTTGAGGTTCTCCCACCCCGCTGCCAACAGGTGCGGCCCCGTCTGCAATCAACGCTACCTCTCCCGGTTACCGGGCCCACCTTCGGCTTGTGCCGTCCATCAGAATTTCAAATCTACGCCTTGACACTACCTCCTAAAGTAAAATAAAAGACACTTCCCTCCCCGACCTCGCTTTCGGCCCACACCCGACCGCCGTGGCGTTTGATTACTCGTTGGACGATCGGGAGGCCGATGCCCGTGCCGGCGAAATCATTTTCCCGGTGAAGTCGCTGGAATGGCTGAAAGAGCTTGTGCGATTGCTTCATCGGGAAGCCCGCTCCGTTATCGCGCACGAAGAATACTTTCCTACTGTTTTTCTGAGTGGTACCTAATTCAATTCGAGGATGATCAGTCTTTCCGGTGTATTTCCACGCGTTACCAAGAAGGTTAGTCAGGGCGATATTCAAGAGCCGATCATCACCGGTGGTATAGAGATCGGGTTGGATCTTGATTTCGATCTCGCGCTCGGGATCCTGCTCACGTAGTTCCTTCACAATCTCGCATGCCATGCGGCTGAGATCGATTTCGCTTACCGCCATCTCCTGACGCGAGATCCGGGACAGAGTGATCATGTCGTCGATCAGAGAGTTGATTTTTTCTCCGCCGGCCACGATCCGCCGAAGATGCCCCATTCCCTCTTCGTCGAGCTTGTCCGCATAATCCTCGAGCAGGATATCGCTGAATCCACGCATATAGCGTACCGGGGCACGGAGATCATGGGAGACAGAATAAGAAAACGCCTCCAGCTCGCGATTGGCCTCGGTCAGCTCCTCGGTGCGCCGCAAAAGCTGGATACGGCTTTCCCTCAGAGCATCTTCGCTTTCTTTGCGCTCGGTAATATCGTAGGAAATGGCCAGCACCTGTGCCACCCTGCCTTCACGATCACGCAACGGTGCTCCTTCGGAGATATAATATCGACCGTGATTCTCGTGCTCGTGCCGAAAGCTCTCTCCCGAAAAGCCTTTTTCGTAAAGCTTCCTATGCCAGACCGCCGTTTCGGGATCCAACGCCTCTTCGATCGTCTTGCCCTTGAAATCCTCGGGACGAAATCCCGCCGCCGCGAGCGCCTCTCCTTGGGCAAGCACGTACCGATAGTCTCGATCCACGATAAACGCCGCGCCCCCGGGAAGCTTATCGATAAGCGTGCGGTAGAGCTCTTCACTGCGTTTCAATTCCTCGCGAGCATGCTTCTTTTCGGTTATATCTTCGAAATACACAACCAGACCACCGCCCTCGCGCGGGAAACAGCGATTCTGGAACCATCGGCCCCACGGCTTATAGTAGTTTTCGAAATTTCGCGGTTCTCCCGCGGCAACTCGCCGGAACTCCTCTTGGAGCTTCGTACCTACCGCAAGAGGGAAAACCTCCCAGAGCGATTGTCCGATAACTTCTCCCCGCTTCAGGTCCAAAACCCGTTCGGCTTCGGCATTCAGATAAACGAACTTCCAGTCTCCATCGACGGCAAAAAATCCGTCACCAAAGCTTTCCAATGTCATCAGAAGCTGGTCCTGAATCCGCTTTCTCTCGGTGATATCGAGATTAATCCCCGCCCAGCCGGTGATATTCCCATCGGTGTCCCGCACCGGAAGCCCCCTGGCAAGCACGACCCGGACCGAACCGTCGTGCGCTCGAACACGGTGCTCGTGCTCAAAAGGATCCCCGGTTTTGACGGAATGATACCACTTCTCGACACCTTCATCGCGCTGTTCGGATATAATGGAATCAAGCCAACCCGTTTCAAGAACTTCTTCTTGTGAGCGCCCCACCATTTCACACCATAACTGGCTGATATAGGTGGTTTGCCCATGAGCATCGGCGGCCCATACGCCATACGGGACAGTCTCGCCCATAATACGGTAGCGCTGCTCGGACCTGGTCAATTCGTCCTGAGTCTGTTTCAGATCGGTGATATCGATGAATGTCAGCACGACGCCGGTTACGCTCCGGTCCAAGCGGCGGTACGGACGGACCCATCGGATATACCGACTGGGTCCGATTACGATTTCGCACTGCCGGGGGTGCGCATCGGAGAGCACTTTCCGGGCATCTTCAATCAGGCCAGGACCAAGGATTCGGCTGGAAAGCTCGGCCACGTCGCGGCCGATGTCGGATTCGCGCAGCCGCACCAGTCGATGCGCCTGCTGCGTGTATCGTCGAATTGTCAGATCGCCATCCAGAAACAGGGCCGGAACACCAGTGCTGGACATGAAATTGTTCAGATCTTGGGTCGTATGCTCCAGATCGCGATTCTTTATTCGAAGCTGCTCGTTGGCGGTATCAAGCTCTTCATTGAGCGACTGAAGCTCCTCGCGCGAGGTCTCCAGCTCTTCGTTTGACACCCGCAACTCTTCGTTGGCCGTGCCCAGTTCTTCGGAATAGTTCTGCAGCTCCTGAACCCGCTTATTGAGTTTTCTCCGGGTTTCTTTCAGTTCGTCGTCGAGCACATCCGCTGCAGTGGCGTTTTGCCCGGCAATTTGACCGGCAACCTCTCCGGAGCCCTCGGAGAACGCAACCGCAACCATATCCTTTTCATGAGGGATTTTTCGAACCGATACGGTAAACACACGCGTGACCTTCCGGGATGTTACCGCCGCGCCAAAGGTCTCTGGTTTACCACCATCGTGTATACGCTGGAGAGACTGGTCCAACCGCGAGCGGACCTCCTCCGGCACCATCTCGAGGATATTCCACGACGGCACTCCTACAGGGAAACTGACAAAGCGCTCCGCCGGACCGCTGCTGAAAACGACCGTATGGCTACGATTGACCCCAATAACTGCCGGGCAGAAGTGCTGGAGGAGAAAATCTCTGATTTTTGCATCGGTTACCCTTGTCTTATCAGCCATGCTGCGCCCTCATTCCCCTGGCTCTATCAACCACACAACAGAACACCCGTCACTGCTCTATGCCCCAGGATG
>JBEPYC010000439.1:0-3665 GCA_041641555.1 Chitinivibrionales bacterium
AAAACTACAACTCTATACTCAGCCTTAAGTCAGCTTAACAAAGAAGAAACTAATATCATGACCGCCGAAGACCCGGTGGAATTTAATCTGAACGGAATTAATCAAGTGCAAATGCGAGAACAAATCGGCCTCACCTTTGCCGCCGCCTTAAGGTCCTTTTTGCGGCAGGACCCGGACGTGGTTATGGTGGGCGAAATTCGTGACGGAGAGACGGCCGAGATCGGCATTAAAGCCGCCCTGACCGGCCATCTTGTCTTTTCAACGCTGCATACCAACGATGCTGCCAGTGCCTTTACACGACTTCTGGATATGGGTCTGGAGCCGTTTTTGGTCGCATCGACGGTCATAGGAATTCTGGCTCAACGCCTGGTTCGCCGCGTCTGCCCCCGATGTAAGGAGCTGTATGAACCGGAATCCGATCTTCTCAGGAAGCTCGGGCTCAAACCGGGGCTGAAACTCTACCGGGGGAAAGGCTGTAATGCCTGCAACAAAACGGGCTACAAGGGACGAACCGGCATATACGAGTTTCTTGTCCCCGACCGGGAGGTTCAGGGAATGATTCTTGCCCGTTCATCGGCCGATGAAATCAAGGATTACTGCAGTAAGCAGCGTGGATTCGATACGCTGCGACGTGATGGATTGCGGAAGTGTGTCGACGGTACTACATCGCTTGAACAGGTACTTGGAGCCACACAAGAATGACCGTTGAACAAAGATCTCTTTTCTCGTCACCCGACCTGCGCAAACTCAAACTCAACCCGGTACAAAAGGAAGCGGTTTTCTACGAAGGAGGCCCGGAGCTGGTTTTCGCGGGTGCGGGGACTGGTAAGACCCAGGTTCTCACTGCCAAGATAGCCTTTCTTATTCGGGAAAAGAAGATTCCTCCTCACAAGATTTTCGCCGCGACCTTCACCAACAAAGCCGCCCGGGGCATGAGAGACCGTGTCGCGGGACTCTCGGGGGTATCGTGCGAAGGCTTGTGGATCGGGACCTTTCATTCGCTGTGTGTCCGTATTCTGCGACGGGAAGCTTCGCGGATTGGCTATAAGCCCGGGTTCACCATTTTCGATCGAGACGACCAGCTCGCCGTGGTTCGCGGGGTGCTCAAGGAACTGCAGATCGATGAGCGAAGAATGCCGACTCGCCAGGTGCTCGAGCAGATCAGCCGGGCCAAGTCTTCATGTGTATCTCCGGACGAACGGTTTCAGCAGGCAAGTGGATTCTATGACCAGGAAATGGCAAGAGTCTACAAGGCCTATTGTTTGTCGTTGAAACAACAGCAGGCCATGGATTTCGATGATCTCATCACCAATGCGGTGTACCTTCTCCGCGATGATCCTCACGTGCTGAAGGCTTACCGGGCGATGTTCGATTACGTGCTTGTCGATGAGTATCAAGACACGAATATCGCTCAGTTCCAGTTAGTAAGGCACCTGGTGGGAGACCGCGGCTGCATTTTCGTGGTTGGCGATGACGATCAAAGTATTTACGGTTGGCGCGGGGCACACATAGAGAATATCCTCACGTTCGACAAAGTTTTTCCAAATACCAAAGTGTTCAAGCTGGAGCAGAATTACCGCTCGACGCAGGCGATTCTGGATTTTGCCTACGCGGCAATTGCCCCCAGTCCCATGCGAGCGGAAAAAAAACTCTGGACCGATTCCGGAACCACCAGTAATGTTGTCGTGACCAGATACCGGGATGACCGTCAGGAAGCCGAATCGGTATGCTTCAAGCTCAAGCGGCTTCTGGATGAAGGTGTCCGGGGTGATCGAATGTCGGTTCTATTCAGGACCAATGCTCAGTCACGTGCACTGGAAGGCGCATTCCGCAAACATCGGCTCCCCTATGTTCTGGTGGGTACGACCGGTTTTTACGACCGCAAAGAGATCAAAGATTGTCTGGCCTACCTGAAACTTCTGGTAAATCCGATGGACAACGTCAGTTTTGATCGAATTGTCAATGTGCCCACCCGGGGACTGGGTGAAAAGGCGCGGGAGGGTATCGCGGCGCTTGCACGGGATCATGAGGGTTCGAGACTCAATGCGATTGTGCATGGTGATATCGCCTCTCTTGGCAGTCGCCCACAGAAAGGGTGTCAGGAGTTACGCCGGATTTTCACCGATCTCAGGGAACTCAGTGAGATGGGCGACACCCCTCCGAATCTTCTCAAGGAAATATTGACTGTCTCGGGGTATGTCACCATGCTCGAAGGAGAAGGTACCGAGGAGAGTCAGGGGCGTTTGGAGAACATCAACGAACTGCTCAACGCCATGCAGATATGGTCCAACGAGCATCCGGGGGAGGGACTGGACCGGTTTTTAGAGGAAGTATCCCTGGCTTCGGATATCGACACATGGGAAGAAAAAGATCAGGCTGTCAACCTTATGACACTGCATTGCGCAAAGGGGCTGGAGTTTGATGCAGTGTTTCTGGTCGGGCTCGAAGACGGGCTGTTGCCATCGCGACTCAATTTCGAAGATCCCCACATGCTGGAAGAGGAGCGGCGGCTTTTGTACGTGGGTATCACGCGGGCCCGCAAGACCCTCGAGTGTTCATTCGTTCAGCAGCGCTGGAGATTCGGGAGTGTCGTGCCGATGATGCCTTCTCGTTTTATTGGGGTTATCCCGAAAGAGACCTATACGTATGCGGACGAACCCGGAAGATACGGTGGGGGGATGGATTTTCAGGCTCGTCCTGCTCAGAAACCACAGCCGGCGCTCCGGCCGGCCTCATCGGTCTCCCGCCCAGCTCCGGCCGAAAAGAAACGACCGGCGGCAAAGCCGCCGGAGCAGAAACCGGCCACTGCCTCCCGGCCTCCCCAGTACGATGACTTCTCCCAGGAGACGGTCCAGTTTAGAATCTGACAATATGTGGTGCACGACAAATATGGTCGCGGCAGAATCGTCAATCTCAGCGGGTTCGGCAGGGATCTTCGTCTCACGGTCCTTTTCGATGATGGAGCGCGCCGGAAATTGCTGGCAGGATTTGCAAAGCTTGAGTCTACCTATTGAAAGGAAATAAACCCATGATCGGCAAGGATGATGTCACCTACATTGCACGGCTGGCCAGGCTGAATCTCAGCGAAACGGAGATAAAGGAATTCACCGGACAGCTGGATGAGGTCATAGAATATGTTCGTCAGCTGGATTCCGCACCAACCCAGGGAGTGGAGCCCACGGCATTTGTTGCACCGAAGCACGATCCTTTCCGTGACGATATCGCCCGCCCGTCACTTCCTCCCGAAGAGTTGCTGGCTAATGGTCCGGAGGTCAAAAAAGGCTTTTTTGCCATCCCGAAGGTCATCAAGCAGTAAGAAAGAATTATTCTCGATTATTGAGAGGGGAGATGTGGCCTGTAACCGGCAATGTGCCGGCATCCGACCACCATCAAGACCATGCCTGCGACCAATGCCAAAATCTTGTGCGTCATCCCCGCACGATATGCCTCTACTCGGCTTCCGGGAAAACCACTTCTGGAAATCAATGGGCTTCCTCTGGTCATGTGGGCATATAAACGGGCAGTTGAGAGTTCCGCGTTCGAAAAAGTAGTTGTAGCTACCGACGACGAGCGGATAATGGATGCGGTTACCAGGCACAACGGGGTGGCCATGCTTACTTCCCCCGATCACCCTTCCGGAACCGACCGGGCCAACGAAATCGCCG
>JBEPYC010000440.1:0-3658 GCA_041641555.1 Chitinivibrionales bacterium
ACAAAAAGGCAAAGCGCTCTGGATCTCCATTTCCGACATAATCATTCCTATCGTGATTTTGGCTGCGGTGCTCGCGTTTCTTCCTTCGGACTATATGCTGGAACCGCAAAGACGCTTTCTGTTCGTCTTGTTTATCAGCACGATCATGACAATCAGCGCAATGCCGGTTTCGATTCGGGTAATGCAGGACCTCAAGCTCCTTCGCACCGACCTGGGATTTCTTACCATTTCCGCCCTTTCCATAAACGATGTAATCGGGTGGGTTATCTTCACGATAATTCTGGGGGCATTTGCTCACGGGCGCCCGGACCTTCTTTACGTGGGCGGCATCATTCTTTTCACATCACTCTTTATTCTTCTCGCGGCGACCATTGCAAAACGTGCCGTCACCGGCACTCTCAGCCTGATTCAGAATCGGGCAACCGATGCCACCGGGTACTCCCTGACGGTTATTGCCATTGTCGGCCTCACTTTTGGTGCCGTAGCTCAGAAAATCGGCATTCATGCCCTGTTTGGGTTCTTCCTGGCGGGACTTATAGCCGGAGAAAGCCGCGGTCTCTCTGAGAAAACCCGATCGATCATTTCCCAGATGGTCTATGCTGTTTTTATTCCGATATTTTTCGCCAACATCGGGCTGAAAATTGATGTGGCAGCGCATTTCGACCTCTTTCTTGTGTTTCTTTTTACCATTCTGGGAATAGGCGCCCGGTTTATCGGCGCCTTCGCCGGTGTAATTCTGGCCAAAGCGCCCAAAGTACAACGATGGCCGGTCGCGGCCTTGCACACCCCCGGAGGAGAAATGCACATCGTGATCGGGACGCTCGCCCTGGATTTGCAGCTTATCAATCAGACGGTTTTCGTTGCAATAATCATTGCCGCCGTAGTGTCATCGATTACCCTCGGCCCGTGGCTTTCGATTATCATCAAGCGCATTCTGCCCCGGGGGACCCTGCAGATTCCCCGGACGGCCGCCGTGCAGCTTACCGTCGGCGAAAAGTACGCTGCGCTGGCTCAATTATGCCGCAAAGCATCGGAGGTGGGAGACATAGAGTATGAACAGGTGTGGGAGGCTGCACGTAACCGTGAGGAAGGAATGAGCACCGGCCTGACTGGAGCCATTGCGATTCCCCATGCACGCCTTCCCTCGCTTCCTGCGCCACTGGTTGTGTTCGGCAGATCGAGTTCCGGCATCGACTGGAATTCCCCCGATGGCATTCCCGCAAAACTTCTTTTCCTCATGATCACCGCCGAAGAGGAACCGGAAACTCAGTTGCGGATGTATAGCCAGATACTGCGTGTCGTGGAAAAAGAAGAAGAAAAACGGTCACTGCTCGACGCACCCGACTCTGTGAGAGCCGCCGACATGCTCAACGAGCACCTGCGGGCGACCTCACTCAGTGCCTGACCCGCTGCAACCCAAGCTGGTTAGTGCTCGCATTTTGAATTGCTCAGGTTCCCGGCCGAAAAACCAACAGAACGTCTGCACGAACGGCTTTGTCAGTGGTACAGGTTTTACCTATTGAATTCCCTGCATTACACCTATATAATTAATGTAGAGTCCGTAGATCAAAGGATACTACGGCCGGGAATGAGGGCGGCACTGGATTACTCGCTCTCGAAAAAGACGATAATTGCTTTGCTCCCAAGGGTCCACATCTCGAGAATCGCCGTCCTCTCCCGTTATCAGGGCACATCCACACAGGCAGGATGGCATGAACTGTTCCCCTCTCCCCAAACGCGATCACCGAGCCGCACGCTTTCTGATAAACCGCTTAGACAGAACCGGGGGTTTTACTACAATGGAGCTGATGATCGCAGTGGCGGTCGTGGGGATCCTCGCAGCAGCCGCCATCCCGATTTCCTCCGGCATGATGAACCGCATCGAGGTCAGTAGCGGCGTAACACATCTTCTCTCGATAATGCGTCTTGCTCAAACAAAGGCAACGGCCAACCCAAGAGTTCATTATGGTGTTTATCTGGATCCAGCCACGCTCAATCGCGCCCTCATATTTGAAGACTCCAATGGGAACAGACAATACGACGATGGTGTCGACGAGATTTTCCGCCCCTACTATACACTCGCCAATGGGACGGCCGTGCAGTTCACGGGTGTCGTGAACAATAAGATTCTCTTCCGCGGCGATGGATCGGCTGAGGACGGGGGCGATTTAGATGTGGTCAGGGGTGGCGCAAAGCGTCGCCTTTCGGTCGATGCTCCCACCGGAAAGGTTGTTGTCCAATGATGCAAGGACATCGGAAACCAACTGCACGCTCGCTGTTTCGGGATCAAAGGGGAATGTCACTTATGGAGGTGATGATTGCCCTGCTTATACTGGCACTGGGCGTTGTCGTTTTTCTCCATATACAGCGCATGCAGAATGCAAATGTGAGAGCGAAACGAAACATGAACCAGGCAGTGCAGCTGATCGAAAAGACTGTCGAAGAACTGCGAGTCAATATCGCCCAGGACAGAACCAACAACTTTCCCCCTCACGACACCACGATAGTCGCTGATGGTGCCTCCCTCAAGGTCATTGTCAGCGATGCCTACGATACATTCGGAGATTTGACCAAAAACGCCCGGCAGTTAGACATTACCGCGACCTGGACGGCGGCATCAGGGGCTCCCCAGACGATGACACTACGCACGTACATCGCACGGGACTACTGATAATGCGCATGCGAATACACAAAAATGCAATCAAGTCGCTATATTGCGTTCGCACACATACTGTAGAACGATCGGAACAGGGATTGACCCTGGTTGGCCTGCTTATTGCATTGACAATTACAGCGGTTATCATAACCGGCGTTGTCCGGCTCCTCTCAACTTCGCTTGACAGCACCAGCGAAAACCACAGCCGTCTTCGCATGGAGCAGATCGCGGTCAGAGCGCTCTCCGCCATCTCCGAACTGATCGTGCAGGCTGGCGCTAACCTCCCCGCCGCCGAGCCTTCTCTTTCGTTTTCAGGCAATGGAGATACGCTCTACGTTCTCCGTAATCCCAAAGGGGCACTCTTCACATTCAAATTCTCTGTGAACAACAAGCGCAAGGTTTATGTCGAAGATGCCGATCCCTTCTTGGGCGCAACCACGGTCCAACGAATCATACCACCTTCAACGATCTCCCAGCTTACGGTAAGCGCGTATTCGGCAGGAGATTTCATTTCGGGGGTAGATACCACCAACGATTCCCTGCGTTTTTCAAGTCTGGAGTCCTACAGTGCAGGGGAACAGATCTATCTCAAACAGAAAGACTGCATCTGGCTGGACAGCAATACGAGAGAACTGAAACACCGGATACTGGGAACCGACCTAATCCTGGCCGAAAACGTTGATTCCCTTCAGATCTCGTTTTTTGAACTCGATGGTACAGCAACCACCGTATGGACCGATATACGAACATGCTCCATGCGAATAGTGGTTTCGATGGGCGAGAAAACCCATGCAATAGATCGAAGGATTCTCTTGCGTAACAGGGCTTACTATGACCCTATACCGTAAGCAGGTATCTGCTGGAGAGCCCCTAATCCCGATTCGTCGCTGCCGCAGAGAAAAAGGAAAACAGGTATGACTACCAATCCCCGCAAGCTAACCCGCCAAGACGGATTCGTCCTGGTGTTCACGATGCTGCTTCTGGTGATCATGGGCAGCATGG
>JBEPYC010000441.1:0-3653 GCA_041641555.1 Chitinivibrionales bacterium
TGAATGTGATTCATCGCAGATGACGTATGAATGAGCCCGGATGACACCAGGATAAGGTTCGATGAAAGACCAAAAGTTGTGGCCGCAGCGATAATCAACATTCGTGCGATAAAAGGAAGAAAAATGCTCTGCATGCTCACTGGAGTGTTTTCCGCCAGTTTTTCGAGTTGCGACAAAATCGCCATGTATATGGGTGCGCCCAGGAATGCCAGAAGCGAAAACCCAAGGAGCTGACCATATACTCGCGCCGTACCCTGCGCTCCGACTGCCCAGAGCGCAAGAATGGGCCCCCAGAATGCGAAAACTGCAAACAGTATCGCAAGCCGTTGCATCGTTGTGCGAATGATAGAATCGATTCTGCCGTGAGTATCGGACTCTGGTGACCCAAGCAGACTCTGGATTCTGGTAACTGCCCCTCGGGCAATCAGGAAGGCAGAGGACCAGAACGGAATGAATAGGCCGACCCAGATGTACCAGACCAAAAGAACCTGAAATGCTGCCGCGTAGCTGCACAAGCCCATGTAGGCAGCCTGAAAAAGCCAGACGAGAGCGGGAATAACAAATAGCAGAACCGAGTACAGAACAATCTTGATTCCTGGTGTCATAGAGATGTTTCCGATATAAGGAATGTAGCGGCTGCCAGCGATGTGCGCACAGAGAGGGCTTTGCTTGGGCCGTTAGATGAACTATGGTTTCTCCAATTATACTGTTCTGAAGACCTGCAATCAAAGGGGAAGAAGGAGAGGCCGAGGCCGGTTTCGGTGGGGAAGGGAGAGGTTTGTCGAAAGCCGCAACCTTTGGGCGGTCCGGTCACGAGCACCGGGAGCAGCTTCGGAAGAAAATGGAGTCTTATGCCGTCTTCATGCTCAAGACTCCATGGGCTTTGGGCCGTTTAGACAGAAGAGGGATCTATCGGTCAGGAAGACCAACAGGGGATCGGAACCGCTCCCGCGATCTGTTGACATTCCATCTACTCCGGCACTACGCTCCAGTATCCTGAAAATACCCCTTCTTGCATGTGGTCGATGATATCCCACCCGGTCCACTCATCGTAAGGGTCACCACAATCGGAACCCGTGGAATTGTCGGAAATGTATGGGTCATGGATGTGCACCCGGATGGAGTCGATCGAGCGTGTTCCACCTCCAAAGTCAAGTTGTATACAATCAGACTCCGACGGAGCGGTGTTATCGATAAGCGGCACCTTGTAGAAACCAATGATTACATCGGCTTCATTACGGTAATCCCGCAAGTACCGGGATGGACGCCCATCGGCATCGAGAGAGTCTTCCTGCCAGAGCGACATCCAGTATTCCGAGGTGTTGGTATAATAGCAGTGTCCCCGGGAGGCGGTTCGCAACGCTACAACTGCCTGCGATGCGCATCCTTTCATGGCAAAGGAAACCAGAAGCGTATCGCCGTAGGAGTATACGGCTCCAGAATCAGGGCGCATAATCGTGATTGGATTTTCCTCGGAGACCGTTGGCATGATCACCGCATATGTAGCTCGGGTGGTTACCGTGTACCCATGGAAATCGGTGATTGTGAAATCGATTACCTGCTGTCCGACATCGGACAGAGTGGGACGCCAGGAGAAAAGGCCGGTTGCCGGGTCAATGTGTGCACTGGCAGGTCCATCTATGGAAAACGAAAACGGTGGCTGGAGCTCTTTGACAGGATTGACATAATAATCTATGGGTTCTGAAACATAGGCGCTACAGGTTACACACGGAAAAGTAATCTCCACCTGTGGTGGTAAAAGATTGAGTACCACCACGTTAGTGGTGTCGATCCGTATAGCTTTTTCCGTCTGGGCTGTAGCCTGTATTTCACCGGTTGGACAGAACACTTCTGCGGAGAACCGGCGTGAAGACCCGACCGGGACATCTGCCCAGAGTGTATCGGAAGAAGCGGTGGTGATAGTTTGCTCATCCATGCCTGTGCCGGATACCTTGATGATAGAAAACAGCTCATCGCAGGGAAGAAAACAGTCGGCTTTCGAATTGCCGCACCTGAGTACGATGGCAGTTGCTGCCGAAGTATCTGTGTAGCTCGTGTCGGTTGCTTTGGATGTCAGTCGAACGGTAATATCATCTATATATTGATGGATACCGATTACCGTGGTCTTGTATTCCGGGTGAGAAACCTCCAGGGTTCCAACCAGCCCTGATTGGTCCGCTTTTATGCTTCTTGATTTCGGTTGTACTCTCGAAGTGGTTCCGTTTCCGTTATGGAAAACGACCCGCATGCAGTAATCCAGACTACCGTGCCGAATCCGTACAATGCCTGCTTTCGGGAGGTGGCCAAGAGGGATTCGATAGATTCCCGGAGCGGTGACATTTCTGCGTGAGGAACTGACGAGCCGACCGGAAAAGTCGTGAACATCCACCTGGACAGGACCCGGCCGGGAAAAACTCTGGTGGAGAACGCCATTGCGGATCTCGGAGAGATTTCGGATCTGCTTTGTACCCTTCTGAGCTGATGTTCCAATGCTGATCAACTGGAACGAACCGTCGGCCCGAGTCGTGCAGACAAGGCTTGAGTGCTGTAGCTTTACCTGGGCCCCTTCAATTGGTTCTCCCTCAGTGTTCTCAATTGTTCCGGTGAGCCGGATCACCGGCTCAGCCGAAAGGAAACCGGGAAGAAACAAAAATATGAGAGAAAAGAAAAAGAGGTGAGAGTAAACGGAGCGATTCATGAGTGCACCTTTGCGGGATATCGGGTTACGTGGAAGAAACACTGAAAGAGAAATACCTTGTGTTCGCAGAAAGCCTTAAACGACTCAACTCGAAAGAGGCATGTTTTCTTCAGGAGTAAAAAATATGGTCTCGTGAAGCTTGGGACAAGCTTTTCGGAAAAAACGAGTACCTCGGGAGGCAGGGAGGGGATGTATCCCCTTACTTAAAGGACTTCTCAATGGTGCCCTGGCTACACCGAATGTCGGCCGTGACTGCTTGGCAGCAGCTTCTCTGTGGATCATAGTGTGACAAGATGTTTTATCGCATACTCATATACGCCGCTCCTTTCAAGCTTCAATAGTGTTCCTGCGCTCTGTTTCGGCTTACGGATGAGTTGTTACTAACGTATTTTTCTCCTACACAAAGCTCTGAAAAACTATTTGCGGTGCTTGAATGTGGCTTCTGGTTTGCCGTGCCACATTGAACCTGCTCTTTTGTGAGATACTCGTCCTTGCATGGGTGTTTCTTACTCCGAACCACCAGAACCCCCCAAAGCTGTCCACGAAGTCCACAGGCGTTTGCCATTGTCTGCAATGGTGGCCAATGATCCTGCGTCTTAAAGATATGCAGGGGTTGAGGTGACATTGGGCAGATCGTGAGAGGGCCAGAGCGGGGTAGTGCGGCAGAGGAGCGAAAGAAGAAGAGATGAATACAGGTACCGGGAGAAAAAGGATTATCGATGGCACCGATGGAGACTGCAAGAGCGCACGAGGAAGCATATCTCAAGGAAATAACCGGAAAGCTTCGTCAAAGATTGAGCGAAGCCGAGCAGAAGCTGTATGCCTCATCGAAAAGCCTTGAACAAAACAAAGAATACCTCTGGGGCAATGTCCGTGATATCGATGGAGCGGAGAAGGCATCGGTGCGTCAGTCGATCGCAATTTCGGGGCTGAGTGCTGAGACAATCCAGCGCGA
>JBEPYC010000442.1:0-3647 GCA_041641555.1 Chitinivibrionales bacterium
TGTAAAACCAATGGAGCGGCCAAGGTATGGATGGCTATAACCGCTACGGAAGTTAGGCATGCACTGAGAATGCGCTTCCAGAGGGTGAGTCCCCCTGCGGCCAGCGTGACGGCGATTCCCCCAATGACAGGGAGAAATGCATACACGTACCAGATTTCTTTAATCGTCGGAAGCTCCCCGGATTGTTTGAGAAACATGTAATTGGGCAGCAAAATTGCCGCAAGCATAGCCATTCCGATAATCCCCGTATGCCACAGACGCGGTTTGAGCTGACTACGCATTTCTGCTCGTGATCTCATTCGCCTGCGAACGGTCAGTGGAAAGTTATAAAACAGATTGAACACCCAGTGCTCCAGAAGTGCGCCACTTTCGCCGAAAACTGGAACCACATGGACGGCTTCGGTTGCCCAGTGCCCCGCCATAAACCGTGCGAGTGTGGGATAGCGGTAGGCCATCTGAATCGGAAATGCCAAATATCCCACATACTTGAAAAAGCCGAGAAACACGGCGATATTGTAGTCCTTGAAGTTTCTTTCTTTTATCACGAGGTAGAGGACGTATAAACCCCGGGTAAGTGAGCCGGGTGAAAGCGGTACTACCTGGAAAAGAGCAACTATGCCCAAACCAATCGTCCACGCCTGGGCTCGCGGCATCTCGGGGTGGAGAACCACGTACAGAACAGCAATTATTATTGAAACCACCTGAGTAACCGGTGCCGTGCAGAGGTGAACCGCAAGGCTCTTGAGATACTTCTGGATGTACGGCTCATCGATTCTGCTCAACACGGTTTCAGCGTCTTCATTGCTGATAATATGCTTGCGCCTTCCTTCCGCCACCATTTCCCGAAGCCATTCCTCGCGGAGATCGGCATTGAAGTATAGTTTTACCGGACGGATAAGGAGATCATGAAGACGCTTTGTTGCGAAAGCCTTATCGGTCAGGAAACGATGAATCCCTACGGGCAGAATCGATAGAATCAGGTGGCCGGTGTAGGGAATGGGGGAGACCGCCAGTTTTCGCGAGCGTTTCTCCGATGTTCTTCCCTGTCTGTGCCAGGTTATCAGGTTTTCGGCCCGTTTCGCGCTCATCGTCCGCATCAGGTATGAAAAGCTGGTAACGATGCTGCCGTAATGTCGGCGCGCACGTGCATTTCCGATTATTTTCTGCAAAAAAGGCCCGAGAAATGGGATTATGCCAAGAAGACCGAAAAAGAATGCAAGAATCTTTGATCGCTGCAATTTTTGTTCGGTCGAAGCATCGATACGCGAGCGTACCCGCCAACCGATTGTCGCTGAAGACAACATGGTTGACCAGAGAGAGGGGCTATAGAGAAGTCGAACATGATTATGAGTGATATCCGGGGTAGAATTGCGGTAAACGCTTTCCGCATGCTCCAGTTCATCCAGCAGCGGGAGCATATCCTGAAAAGTCTCCCGATTCTCCGTGACAAACTGACGGAGTTTTTCCAGGTTTCCCCGGTCGAACTGAACCAGGCTCCCCCGGGTGAGCCCACGAAGGATCAAAATAAAATCACCCGGGCTCATCGGGAGGAAGGGCAGCAAGGCCAGACCGGCACGAAAGTCAACAGCCACCAGCCCCTTCTGAGGATCATCGTTGGCGCTGGTGCGTTTCAGGCAATTCGGCTGGCTTTTGCAAGTCGACCACTCGTATTGGCGGGCAAATTCATATGCACCCATATCGTGAAGAAGGTCGACGAATTCATGCATGAAACGATGTTTTGCACGGTACTCCGGTGAGCCGAGCATCTCCGGGTCTACTTTTTTGCCCTTTTTCCATCTTTTGAGTGCATCCAAGTGATCATCGACTTCCAATCGCCAGGTGCGGCCATCTACCCAGTTGCTGATCTCGCCGCAACTTCCAAGCGCATAGTCAACAAATGTCGCATGAACATCGTTGACACTGCCTTCGTCGCCGAACCTGCTTCCGGCCGCACGCCTTATAAACTTCTGCCAGATTGCTCCCGCTTTTGCCGCCGTAGGATTTACCTGGATCTGAAAGGGGCCCTGGAAACCCACTGCATACAGAATATTCCGAAATGCAACTGAGAAGTTAGACGGGGGAAGGAATATTTTGAGCGCGTATACTTCTCCCACAGAAAGCCCTTCCACAGGTCCCTGAGGCATATCTTCGATCAACACCTGATACACCTGTCCCGCAAACCCCCCGCCAACGAACTTTTTGATCGACAGCGACACCTCCCTGGGAGTCTCACCGGCAACGGGCGTCATGCTGTAGGTCAAACGAGTACCCGGATCATACCTGTTTACATGAGATTCACGATGAAGATTTGCGTCTTCCACCTGCTTGCGGAGTACATCGCAGAGCTCTACTGAATAGGATGGTGCCATATTTACATCGATTCTTTTCTTATTGTTCGTTCGGTTCTCTCAATTCGTAACGAATCCTCTATCCTACATTTTGGAAACGCTCGTGTCCGGTGTTATTTTGCCTTACCCTTGCCCGGCGGAATTCCGCTAACCCTCTTTCTCGCCACAAAATACATCACGTGGAAGGTCATTCTGCCCCCTCGAGCGGGCGAATACATGAAGTATTTTCGCTTCTGAAAGAAAGTGTCGTTGAGCTTCTGGCGATGGGCTTTTTGCCCGATAAACCCGAAAGGGAATCACGCATGGATCGATTATGGGCCCCCTGGCGGATGAAGTACATCAGTAACGTCGACAAAGAGACTACTTCCTGCATCTTCTGCGAAAAACCTGAATCCGAAAACGATCGCGAAAACCTGATTCTCTTTCGTGGGAAAAAAGCTTTTGTGATCATGAATCTCTATCCCTATAACAATGGTCATCTGATGGTTGTTCCCTATGCCCATTGCTCTTCGCTCAATCAGCTCAGTAATGAGGAGATCTCAGAGATATGGGAACTCGTGCGCACGGCAACCCAGATACTTTCCGATGCAATCAAGCCCGAAGGATTCAATGTCGGGATGAATATCGGAAGGGTTGCTGGAGCCGGAATCGACCAGCACCTCCACATGCACATCGTGCCAAGATGGAATGGTGACGCGAATTTCATGCCGGTTGTGGGAGAGACGAAAGTTATCTCTCAAGGAATAACCGAAGCCTACGACACGCTCAAGCCGCGCTTCATCCACTAAGTCAGTCAGTCTTCTCAGAGGTGGCCGCAATCGATACTGGTTTTGTTCCTGGTCCCTTGTAGTCCCAGAGACTTATTTCGCCCCCCTCCAGCATTGCGTAGGTGTATCTCTGGATCCATCCTCCTGTATTACAGTAGGCATTTCTGTCCCACCTGGTGAGTTCCGGCTGGTGGGTGTGGGCATAAAGCACAATGTCCGATCCGGCTTTCAGGCGTTTTTGGGCGACCGCACGGTATTCTCCCAAACGGGATGGGTCGAGCCGCAGTCCCAGAAGCGACCTGCTTGAGCCGGAAAAAACTCCGGCCAGAGGAACACCCATATTGGGATGCATGAGCTTGTAGATTCTCTGGTAAAGTGGATTACGCAGTATTTTCCGCAGAAATCTGTATCCTACATCTGCCTTCAAGAGGCCATCGCCATGGTAGAGATGGACCTTTCTCCCTTGCAGCTCGATATCGAGCTTATCCGGGTGGACAGTGATTCCGACCTTCTCGGATAGAAATGAGCCCAG
>JBEPYC010000443.1:0-3636 GCA_041641555.1 Chitinivibrionales bacterium
AGATAGTGCGCTTGATGGACTCCGTCTCCCGGTCCGCGTACAGGATGATGCGCCCGTGCACATTGCGAGCCGCGCGCCCGGAGATCTGAATCAGCGACCGTGTCGAGCGCAGAAAGCCTTCTTTATCGGCATCCAGGATAGCCACCAGCGATACTTCCGGCAGATCCAGCCCTTCCCTGAGAAGATTGATGCCGATCAGGATGTCGAACTCGCCGCTTCGAAGCTGATGAAGAATCTCTGACCGCTCGAGAGTATCGATTTCCGAGTGCAGGTAGCGCACGTTGAAACCGAGGGGCTCAAGGTACTCGGTCAGGTCTTCGGCCATTCGCTTGGTCAAGGTGGTGACCAGGGCCCGTTCATGGCGGTCGACTGTCTCGCGTAAATGGTGAATGAGGTCATCAACCTGCGTCGAGGCGGGGTGAATCTCAACGGGTGGGTCGACCAGTCCGGTCGGGCGGATTATCTGCTCGACGATAACGCCGCCGCTCTTTTTGAGTTCGTAATCTCCAGGGGTGGCCGAAGAATACACAACGTAGTCCATCATGTCTTCGAATTCCGCGAATCGCAGCGGCCGGTTGTCCAGAGCACAAGGAATACGGAACCCATGATCGACCAGGGTGGTTTTGCGGGCACGATCTCCGTTGAACATTCCGCCGATCTGGGGAATCGATACGTGGGATTCATCGATCACGGTCAGAAAAGGAGATGAGAAGAAATCCAACAGGGTATGCGGCCGGCTGCCGGGTGCTCGTCCTTCGATGATTCGTGAGTAGTTTTCGATTCCTGAAACAAATCCGACCTCACGCAGCATTTCGATATCGTAGAGTGTTCGTTGCTCGAGTCGCTGGGCTTCGACCAGCTTGTTCTGGGAGCGGAAAAGCTGCAACTGCTCTTCGAGTTCGACATGTATCTGTTCTATCGCCTGGTCCATTGAAGGGCCGGACGACATGAAGTGTTTTGCAGGAAAGATGGTAACCTTATCCAGTTCGTGCAGAACGGTTCCATCCACCGGGCGTATACGCTTGATGCTGTCGATTTCATCGCCGAAGGTCTCGATGCGAACCGCTGTTTCTTCGTAGGCCGGAAAAATGTCGATGATATCGCCCCGCACCCGAAACGTCGAACGCTCGAATGCTATGTCATTGCGCGTATAGCGCATATCGAAAAACTGTCGGAGAAGATCGTTTCGTTCTATCGAATCACCTCGGGAGAGTGTGATACTCTTTTCTGCGTAAGATTCCGGAGATCCGATGTTGTAAATACATGAAACACTGGCGACGATGATGACATCTTTGCGAGAGAGGAGAGAGCTGGTGGCTTTCAGGCGTAACCGGTCTATTTCATCGTTTATGTCCGATGTTTTCTCAATGTAGGTGTCGGTGGAGGGAATGTAGGCCTCCGGCTGATAGTAATCATAGAAGCTCACAAAATACTCGACAGCATTGTTTGGAAAAAACTCCTTGAACTCCTGATAGAGCTGTGCAGCGAGTGTTTTGTTATGAGAAATGACCAGGGTTGGCATCTGCACTTCTTCAATGACGTTTGCCAGCGTATAAGTCTTCCCTGAGCCGGTCACGCCGAGCAACGTCTGATGCCGGTCTCCACGGAGTATTCCCTCGGTTAGTCCGGCAATCGCCTCTGGTTGATCGCCCTGCGGCTTATAGGAAGATTTCAGTTTGAATTTCATGGCGGATTATTGTTCCTGGAGTTTACCGAAAAAGATACATTAGGAGTACGGAGTGGGGGGCGGATGGAGTGGGGGCTGCAGGCAGGCACCGTGGATTTTCCCACTGTGCCGCTTCAGCGTAAATTTGCGTTTCCGGCTACTCGTAACGGATTTTTACCCCTGCGTCTACGACATTCCTCGTTTCGAAAGGATCTATCCGTGGTATTCCGATATATGCAGTTTATGCTTGCCGGTGCATTTCTTGCCGGTGCACTCCAGGCAGGCACGCCCGTTGTTGGCGTCCTTCCGTACGCGGCCGGCTCCATGGAAAAGCAGGTGGCTGAAGCAACGGCCGTATCGGTCGGAGAGATGCTGAGCGTGCAAGCCTCGGTCCTCGATCTCGCCGATGTCCAGTCTGCCGGAGACGAATCACCCTGCGATGGGCCAAACCCCTGTGAGGATCTCTCCTGCGCAGCGGAAACCGGACGGCGGAGCGGCGCCGATTACATTCTGTGCATGCGGTTTGATCAGGAAGGCCCGGGCGCCTATGTCGTTATTGCGCGACTCTATGACGTAAACGACCGTCAGGAAATCTGGTCCCGCGGCTATCAGGTTAACGGCGGTCCTGATACCCTGATCACCGATCTTCCATCGGCGTTGGCAAACAATTTTCCTTTCGGGGAGCTGACTACCGATGAAGTGCACATAGTACCTGCACCGAAACAAACTATCGTTAAGGCTGATGAAGGCACTTTCGACAACGGCATCTCTTCGGCAATCGCTCTTGGAGTGCAGGGGTATACTTCGGTTGGACTGGCCAAGCGTCAGCAGAGCCCCGGTGGATTTCTGGTGTATGGGGTCATGCCGACCGGACCGACCTCTCAGGCGCGGGTACGGACAGGAATGCCCCTGTTCTACAGCACGGATGTTGTCGACAGCCTGTCCCGAGCTCTACCTCCTGTTTATTTTGCCGCTGAGCACGAATGGGGCTGGAGGTACTTCGGAGTTGCCGGCGGGCTCAGTTACATCTACTTTCCTCGATTCACGAAACAATGGACCTATTACCGCGCGGGATATCACTCCTTTGGGTACAGTGATTATGCCTACACGATAAAGGAACCCTACCCCGTTGCGCACGGGTTCAATGCCACCCTTGGTATTCGGGGCGGAAAACCACATGGCGGCTTCATCGGTCGGATCAGCTGGCCCCTCGGGTTCACGGTCCAGGGCAAGAGCGAACAGAATTATCTGTTCGATTACAGTGCATTCGGCGTGTTTTCCGCAGGGCCTCGTTACAAGATTGGATTTGGTTTGCGCGGAGCGTTCATCAGGCGTGAAATGGACCCCGATTCAGCCATCTACGTCGACTCGACCTTTTTGTCTTCTGTAAACCCTCTGGTGAACCCCGCATATGACCGTTACTCTACCAATCAGTTTTGTTCGATGGTACCGACCATGAAACTGGCTGCGCTTATCGGTAAGGATCTCGTTGCGAGCTTTGGGATCGAGCTTGGCGGACTGATTTTTCCTCGCACCGAAATCGAAGCGGCGTTTGTGACCGATAACTACGAATCTGATCCTAACTGGTGGAAACCAAGCATCAGCGGTTCGATTACCTTTGGTTTGGGCCCATTGAAGGGACCGCATGTATATGATGGAGTTTTTTAATCCGGGAATGTGAGAATGCGGGAAACAACAGCGAAGAATGTGTCTGTTCTTCCCGCTCATGTCCCAGGCCCTTACCGCTCTTGGCAGTTGGTTAAAGATTCTCACGCATGCGCTTCCTGGCGTGAAATCTTTTCGATTGTTTCGATGACGCTGTCGGGATTCAGCGAGATCGAATCGATTCCTTCATCGACCAGAAATTGCGCGAACTCGGGGTAATCGCTTGGCGCCTGCCCGCAAATACCGACTTTTGTTTCATGGTCGTGAGCTTTTTTGATCAGGTCCATGACAGACCGCTTAATTGC
>JBEPYC010000444.1:0-3634 GCA_041641555.1 Chitinivibrionales bacterium
CACCATACCGTGATCGCGCGATCCCGGGACCGATCATTTCGTCCATAGGATTGGTCGCGAAAAACGTCAGTGTCGATTCCTGCTGATGCTCGGCGTACCATGTTGCCTGATGAGGATACTCCTCATCGTGATCTTCGTCGAATATGATTACGACCGTGTCCACTTTCCCGCGCGTGGGAGGAATCTCCTTGACGAACAGACGTCCCGTGTGCCAGTTCCGCAAGGTCTCGCGGAAATCGATGCCATCTTTCACCGAAGCGGTGAATTTCTCACTTCGAACATGGTCTTCGCACAGCACACGAAGAGCCCTGGCTCGGAGATGTGCATTGAAACGCTCGATTCGCCGGTCTTCCGGGACATGCGAACACATGCCCAGGGGATTCCAGCGGAACCGGTACTTCTGTTTCATCGCTTTGGTAGGCTCGGGTCGAATACTCAACGTGCGCCAGGAGAGAGCAAAGTCCCGGAGAAGATTAACGGCAGGAATTGCTTCACGGCTACCTGGAAACGCGACTTTGTTTATTCCCACGCCGAGGAGATTTCCGGTATGCTCCACCGGAAGATACGGGTAGTATTTGGCATTGGAAAGCACTCGAAGCGCGTAGGAATTCCCGCCAACCCCACGTGCTGCCTGGACGATGTCCTCGAGGGAGGGCATGAAACGGGATGACATGACGGTTAGATTACGGAGGAAAGTGAGTGCAATCTGCATTTTAGCCGGAGAAAGCTCAAAGGGATCCTCACTCTCCCGGTAATAATCGGTACGAGTTTCGGTGAAGAGCTGTTTGATCGATTCTACGGGCTCTACGTGTTGTGCAAAAGGATCCAGTCGTTCCTTCTCGAATTTTGCAGCAAGAAACGGGAGTTCTCCCAGAGCGAAGTAGAGGTGATCGGTATTTACAAAATGTGTCTGAATTCGGTAGTCGGGGAATTGGTCAAATGACGCATTGTGCGAGTATTCCTGATGATAATGGTGTACGGTGGCAGCGATATGCCTGATGTGGACCAGGGCAAGTATTGCCTGATGATCCGCACTGAGCGCTCGAAGCCGATGCGCGAGAAAACGGCAATGGGTGTCTTCATCGGTACCGGGCTCCACCGGATCGAGCGACCGGACGCACAGCGAGGTATATGCATCGAAACCCAGGCGTTGGGCTGCATACGAGTCAGGCATTGGCGGAATAGCATCGGGGGTCGTGATCTCAGGGTAGCCGATACAGAAAAAAGCGGTGCGGTTCTGTCTGCTCTGACGAACGGCTTCTATGGAAGCGTCGGTGGGATCAGTCGGTATGTAGTAGGTAATGCGCTCTGATGTAGATCGGGCGGTCAGCGCCGAAACATAAGGCAGATGATCGACTGCGTGAACCAGTTCGTCCCGGAACGGCGCGGGTAAATCCACTGCAACACAGTCATACCTGTTTTCCGTGCAAAGTGTTCGCACGTGCTGGGCGAAATAGGAACTCCCGTGTATGATCGGAACCAGAGTAATCGAGGGTCCCAGCTTCACGCTCAGTCTCCATCGGAATCGGGATTCAGCATATCGTCTTCGGGGAAGAAAAAGTCACCCATACTCATCTTGGGCAACTGGCCCGAGATTTTACGTTTCACTGCAAGTGAATCCAGATCGGATGCTTCTTTGCCGAGAATCTGCATGATTGCCGAATCGAAGAGTGTCTGCACCCGGTGATTGCCATCGGCGGATTTCTGCTTCAGAGTGTACCGAACGGCATTGATGCCGTCGCGAACGGAATAGGGGAGATCCAGCCCATGCGAACGCTGCAAAAAGTCCACGCACATATTGAGAATCTGTTCATCGGCAAACGGAAGATTGTACGAGAGTATCTTCAACTCGTCTTGGCGATCGGGAAATCCAAGTTCGATGCCCGGCTGAAGCCGCGACATAATGTAATCGGGTATTTCGAATGTGGAGGAATCCTCATTCATGGTAACGGCGGCACGAAACTGCGGATGAGCCGAAACGACAATTCCTGCAACAACCGACTCCACCATGCGCCTGTTGTCGAAAAGGCCTGCCAGGGACGCCCATGATTTCTCTGACATCCGGTTTCCTTCATCGAGGATCGCGATGCCGCCGGTAATAACGGCAGAAAGCAGCGGACTGGCATGATAGCTGATAGCGCCTTTTTCGGAAAGAACAGGCGTAACCAGGAGGTCTTCGGGACGCGTATCGGAAGTGCACTGCATGATGTACACATCCTGGTTTCTCTGGCGGGCGGCCGCCATTGCAAGCGTTGTCTTCCCGATTCCCGGATAGCCGATAATGCGGGGCGTAAGAGGAAGATCGCTTTCATCGATCGTCAGCCAGCAGGCTTGGAGCTGTCGAAGCGGCTCATGCTGCCCGATCCATTCGATTTCTTTTTTGACGGGACTCGAGAGGATGAGTTCAACGTTGTCGATCTTGATCTGTTTCATAGGTCCCCGGCAGTTTCTTTTACTCACAGAGTCACATGCAATGCAGTAGCTGGTTGATGTACCATCTCTCACAATTGCCATTTTGCTGGTGGTGCATTATGGCGAACCACGTGACGCTAAATACCCTCCTATGATATGAAAATGGGTTATGCCGAAATCGAAATCAGGGGGTAGAAACTCGCGGAGAGAGAAACCGGATGCAGTTTCCGCGGTTTGTGGCAGGACTGGCAGGGATTTGGTCCCCAAGCCTCTCTGGTGAGCCGTGTGATCCCACGTCACTCGTTGGCGAAGAGATCCGGTTCGTCGCGGTCTTCCCAGAGCGTTTTCGCTTTATCGTTCCATTTATCGATGACAACGCAATTGAGGCTCGCGTCTTCTTTCATTTCCGCTAAACGGGCGTTGCGCAGGTTCGAAAAGACAGCCAGGTACGAATGGGCTTTCGCCTGATCTTCCAGTTTAAGACTCAGGGCCACGATCAGATATATTACCTGCATTTCGATTTCTTCGGAGGGGCAATTGGATACACGGAAAGCTTCTTCGAGATACCCAAGTGCTTCCTTGAGATTCTCTGTGTTATCCATGCCGCTGTCTTTCATTATGCGGGCTATGCGAAGCGTATACGCTCCCATCTTATAGACCGAATATGGCTGCTCATACCAGGCCTCGACACTCGCCCGGGAGATACAGAGCCGATACGATGTCATTGCGACATCTGCGGTTCGTGGACGCCGAAAGTGTTCTTCGCAGTTTGAGATATTCCCCAGCACTGTTTTGCGTTCGCCGATTTTTTCCTGAAGTCCCGTGACAACATTGCTGATCAATTGACTTTTCAGGGTCTGCGCGCCTGCCGGAGAACGGCGAATGAAGTCTTTCTTATCCGAAGAGGAAAAAAGGCAACGAGGACAGACCGCCACCGTAAGCATTGTGTAATCGACCGATTTGTACCCGGCGACGCCCTCATAACAGGGAACAAGAAACTTGTTCTGTGTTATCTGCTGGCTTTTGGCTCGAAGGTCATAGAAGGTGATCTTATCGCGGTTACACACGGGGCAGGTGAGTTCGACTTCATATATCGGATCCTCTCCACTGCCATCTTCTCCCGTGTGCCCCGAAGTCTTCGTCTTGTATTCCTTTATCGCCTTGATTGCCTTGATGTCGATAGTCGGGCCGTACTGACGGATATACTCGTGCACCAGGTTCT
>JBEPYC010000445.1:0-3633 GCA_041641555.1 Chitinivibrionales bacterium
TTTTTTCGGGGCGGTTCGGGTGTATCTTGAGGATCGTTTTCCCCTCCTCAAGTTCCTCCCCGATTTCGTACTTCGTTCACTGGATAGCCCTCCCATACTCGACTTTGCAGCTTCGAAGGCCGGATCGACCCGCGCGGCAGGGCACGAAGCCATGACTGTTTCGATGCTCGAGGGTACCGCCGGACCGATGGCACGAGAGTTTGAGCGAATGGTCAAGTGGGTGCGTGCGCACGTTGAACCGGATGCGGTGTTCCTGTCCAATGCCTTTCTTCTGGGCGTCGCCCAGGCATTCAAAACGTATGGTACCACCCCCGTAGCCTGTATTGCGCAGGATGAGCACACCTGGGTAGATGCCGGTGCCCCGGAAATGCAGAGTACGATCTGGCAGACCATTGCCAGGCAGTCAGTGCACGCCGATGTGCTTCTGTCGGTAAGCTCCTGGTACGCATCCCATATGAGTCGCGCAATGGGTTCTCCGTCCAGAGGCATATCGGTCATTCCATTCGGGGTCGATCCGGCACGTTACGCAGGGTCTTCGGGCACCACCGACCATCGACTTGGATTCCTGAGCCGTCTCAGCCATGATACGGGAATCGAAACACTCGTGCACGGCTACTCGATTCTTCGGTCCCGTAACACCTCACCCGAACTTGCACTTTCTCTCTGCGGAGGTTTCACCCAGGATGATACCCCTCGGCTCGAGGTGAGTCTCGCCAAAGCGCGCGGATGCGGAAGGGTGCACACGGCTCAGGGATTTGGACTGGCGGCACGGACAAACTTTCTTTCTACATTGAGTGTTCTCTCGGTACCATCTCCCGTGAGGCTGGCCCTGGGAACATTCATTGTCGAAGCATTCGCTTCGGGAGTTCCTGTTGTGCAGCCCGATGAAGGAGGCTTCTCGGAGTTGGTGCGCGCAACAGGTGGCGGGGTGCTCTATTCGCCGAATACCCCCGAAGCACTGGCCGATGCACTCCAAGAGTTGATAGAGGATCAGCACACCCGGGAAAAGCACGCGAAACGAGGGTACGAAGCAGTGTCGGAGGTATACAACAATACAGCCATGGCATCGGCGGCGGTAGAGGCGCTGGCGGGAGCCTGAATTGCCGGCACCCGGATGTGCTTCGGCGCATTCTTCCCACCCCCGAAAAGCACTTCTCTCTTACCCGAAAATGGCACGCCGACGCAAAAAACCAAAAAGGCAGCCGGGCAAAAAGGCTGAAAGGAAAGGAACAACCATGCTCTGTGAGGCATCGCATATATCCAAATCGTACCCTGCTCCCGGACCGGGAGAACCGCTCCAGGTTCTTCGTGACATCTCACTCACAATCGATGCAGGCGAATCACTGGCAATCACCGGTCCTTCGGGAAGCGGCAAGACGACCCTGCTCAACATTGTTGCGACCCTTGACCATCCGGATACCGGAACGGTACTTGTCGATGGCGCATCCGTAACGACCCTGGGAGAAGAGGAGCTCGCGAGTATTCGCAACACCAGAATAGGATTTGTCTTTCAGAGCCACCTTCTTCTCCCGCAATGCACGCTTCTGCAAAATGTACTGATTCCCACGATACCCGGAAGGCCCAAAGACCAACGAACAAAAGCCCGGGCACGTGCCGAGCGACTTCTTGACCGCGTGGGTTTATCTGATCGTCAACACCACCTCCCTCATCAGCTCTCCGGGGGGGAATGTCAGCGAGCCGCGGTGGTACGCGCCCTGATCAACAACCCGCGTATTCTCTGCGCAGATGAACCAACCGGTTCGCTCGATCGCGCATCTTCGGATGCGCTCGGCGAGCTTCTCGTCCAGCTCAACAGAGAAGAAAAGACCGCGCTTCTGGTGGTAACTCACTCAGAAGAACTGGCGGCTCGAATGGATCGACAGTTACTTCTACGCGATGGGACATGTACAGAAAGATAATGAAACAGCCAATCACCATATCGATTCCTCTTCTGGTCGTTCGAACGCTTCGCTACTACTGGCGTTCACATGTGACCGTTGCCGCGGGTGCATGCATTGCTTCGGCCGTCCTTGCCGGGGCGCTTCTGGTTGGGGACTCGCTCAAAGAAAGCCTCTACAGCATTGCCGACCACCGGCTCGGACAAACCGAACACGTCCTGGTTTCCTCCCAGGGCTTTGTCACCGCCGATCTTGCCGATTCACTCACAGCGGATCTTGGCGTTTCATCGGCACCGGTTTTACAGAGGGTGGCCACGGTATCCAGCCACGGCGGTCGGCGCCAGGCAAACAACGCCGTTATCACAGGGGTCGACGACCGTTTCTGGGCCATGGGGCCGGCCCAAAGCAGAGCCATACCACTGGGAAAATCCGTTGCTGCGATCAGCGAGGCACTTGCCGAAAAGCTCTCCCTTGCAGTGGGCGATCAGATTGTTGTGCGCTTTGACCGGGCAGATCTCCTTCCTCTGGAAGCGCCCTTTTCGGGAGGCGACCGGAACAGACGATCGCTTCGGTTACAGGTCCACAGTGTCGTGGCTCCGGAGGCATTCGGCGATTTCAGTCTTCGAACGGAGCACTACGCAGTACACAACGTATTCGTTCCATTTGACATACTGGCATCGGCATGTGGTACCCCCCGGGAAGCCAGCGCTATTCTGATTGGTGCATCGGGCGACAACGAAATTCTGGAGGCTGTTCGAGAAAACTGGTCACCGGCCGATGCAGGGATACACGTTCGAAGTGTGCAAGAGGGACGAGAGCTTGAAATCCATGCCGACCGGGTTTTTCTTGACACAGCTCTTACCCGCCCGATTCTCTCGGAACTCAGAGATGCGCGCCCGGTCTTTGCATACTTTGTCAACTCACTTTCCCATGGTGACCGTTGGACTCCCTACTCCTTTGTCTCGACTCCGCCGGTCGAGATGGATACTCCCCAAAACGAGATTCTTCTGGGACAATGGGCAGCCCGCGATCTCGGTGCCGGCATTGGCGATACAATCAAGCTGAGCTTTTTTATACCGGGGGCGCGCTCCGGGCTTCGGGAAGCAGAAAGATCTTTTATAGTCAACACGGTTCTCCCTCCCGAAAAGCCGTGGACCGATTCAACCCTCATGCCTGCATTCCCCGGATTGGCCGATGCCGGCAGTTGCACAGAATGGGATCCCGGAACACCTGTCAACCTCGACCTGATACGGCCCAAAGATGAAGCCTACTGGGAACATCGGCGGGGAACGCCAAAGGCATTTGTGAGTATCGATGCCGCCCGGCAGATGTGGTCGAACCGGTTCGGTTCGTGCACGGCGATTCGGATTGCCGCCGGCGACTCGCTCACCCCCGCACTGCTCAACAAACGGCTCCGCTCATTCCTGACGCCATCGGCCACGGGCCTTACCTTGGTTCCGGCAGCACGAAACGCCCGACAGGCCGTTTCGCAGGGAATCGATTTTGCTCCCCTCTTTACGGGATTGAGTTTCTTCCTCATCATCGCTTCGATGATCCTCACCACCATTCTGTTTGGATTTGCTCTCCAGTCCCGACGTTCCCAGTATGCCTTCTGGGTCGCTGCAGGGTTCACTCGGAAGCAGATGACGACCATGTTTCTTGCCGAAGGCGCGGCGGCGGCCGGAATCGGAGCTGCTGCCGGGGTGCTTGTCAGTCCGCTCTATACCTCAATCGT
>JBEPYC010000446.1:0-3630 GCA_041641555.1 Chitinivibrionales bacterium
GGCAGGAGAGTACGGCAGAGTAAGAGGTTGTCCGTTCTCCGGGTATATCGGTGAGACCGGGCCTGGTGTGACACATTGCACCCCGCATTACCACTCGGTAGCAGTGCGGTGGTGAACAACGGATGGATCTGGCAAAAGAAACTGTTCGGCTGGTGAAGTCTTTTCATCGAAGGGGAAAAGGGGTTCTTCCGGCTGACACATTGCCAACGGTACGACAGCGATACAACATGACAACTACCTGCCGGTATCGTATCCGGCACTTTACCCCCAAGGAGGAAAGAAAGATGGGTGTTTACAAGATTGCAGCCGTCCCCGGCGACGGTATCGGGCATGAAATCGTGCCGCAGGGACTACGCGTGATGAAAGTAGCTGCCGAGAAGTTTGGTTTCCAGGTACAGTTCGACACATTTCACTGGGGAGCCGGCTACTACAAGCAGCACGGCACCTTCATGCCGGAAGATGGACTGGAGAAACTCAAAAGATTCAACGCTGTCTATTTTGGTGCAGTCGGATTACCTGCAGTCGATGACACCCTTCCGGCAAAGGAATATACCTTCAAGGTCCGTAAAGGGTTTAATCAGTACGTAAATTATCGACCGGTGAAACTCCTCAAGGGAGTACCAGGTCCTCTTGGGGGGAAAAAACCCGAAGATATCGATTTTATCGTGATTCGGGAAAATACCGAGGGCGAGTTTGTGCAGGTGGGTGCTCAGATGTACCCGGACACTCCGGAAGGTTATGCGATCGAGACCAGTATGTTTTCTCGCAAAGGCATCGAGCGGGTGGCCCGGTATTCGTTTCAACTTGCCCAGACGCGCCGAAAGAAGGTTACCAACGTCACCAAGTCAAACACACTGATTCACAGCCTGGCATTCTGGGATCGGGTAATCTCCGAAGTGGCACAGGAATTTCCGGATGTGAGCTACGAAAAGATGTATGTCGATGCCGCAGCGGCAAATTTTGTTCTTCGCCCGGAGCGTTTCGATGTAATTGTCACCACAAATATGATTGGTGACATCCTCAGTGACCTCGGAGGTGCGATCATGGGAAGCCTCGGACTGGGCCCGAGTGGGAATATCAACCCGGAGAAAACGTTTCCTTCGATGTTCGAACCGATCCACGGGTCCGCCCCGGATATCGCCGGCCAGAGCAAGGCAAACCCGATCGGGGCAATCTGGTCAGGTGCTCTGCTTCTGGAACATCTCGGTGAAGTCGAAGCATCCACGGCCATTGTCACAGCAATAGAAAAGGTGCTGGCCGATGGTAACCTGCCCGTTGATCTTGGCGGCACCTGCTCTACTCAGCAAATTGGAGATCTGGTATGCAGCGCATTGTAGATCTTTCCGAGACGCTCAGGGAGGGCATGCGAGGAGTCCGGATCAGTTGGGCAAAGCAGCTGGAGAAAGACGGCTGGAATGCCCGCACGCTCGAGCTGTACTCACATGCCGGCACGCACATGGATGCCCCTTCACACTTTATTACCCAGGCCGGCACAATCGATAATCTCGACCTTTCCAAATGCATTGGACCGGCATGGGTAATCGATTGTACCCCCACCGGGCCAAAAGATCTCCTCGATATTGCTTCGATTGGCAACTACGCCGATACGATAGGTTCCGGCGACCGCGTTCTCCTGAGAACGGACTGGTCAAAAGTTACCGACCCGCTGAAATACCGTAACGACCTCCCGCGAGTCAGCCTCGAACTTGCCCAGTGGTTTGCGGAGAGAAAAATTGCGTTGCTCGGTGTCGAGCCTCCCTCGGTTGCCGATGTGAACAATCCGGAAGAACTCACCGCAGTACATCGTACGCTTCTCGGGGCGGAAATTGTAATCGCTGAAAGCCTCCGCAATCTGGATGCACTGACCACCGACAAGGTGCATCTGATCGCGCTCCCCCTGAAAGTTGAAGGAGGAGATGGTGCTCCCGCCCGCGTAGTCGCAATGGAGAATCCCGGAGGAATCGCATGAGTTTGCACTCATCTGAAGCGATTCCGGTTCTTGATTCGCTACCCGACCTTCCCGCGCCCTACAGCCACTCACTTCTCGCTGATACGGCCTCGCGGGCTCGGTCCGCCGAAACAAAGATTGTCGTCGTCGATGACGATCCGACCGGCACTCAGACGGTTCATGGGGTTTCAGCAGTATTCTCCTGGTCGCATGAAACCCTCGCCCGTGAGTTTTCCGATGACCGCTCCCTGTTTTACATTCTCGCCAACACAAGGAGCTTAACGCCAGAAGACGCGGTGAAGGTATCCCGTGAAATTGGGGCCACGATTCGAGCCGTGTCCCAGAGCACCGGAAGAGGGTTCTCTATTGTCAGCCGAAGCGACTCTACGCTTCGCGGACACTTTCCCGGAGAAGTCGATGCTCTCGGGGGTACTACGGGAAAAAGCGGCCTTCCGGTTCTTCTCATACCGGCTTTTTTCGAAGGCGGGCGGATAACACTGGATGGCATCCACTACGTCAGGGATAACGGGAGATTTATTCCGGCCGCACAGACAGAATTCTCCCGTGATGCAAGTTTTGGGTATAGCAACTCCGATCTTCGGAAATGGGTTCTGGAGAAGACCGGCGGCAGGTACCGCGAAAAGCAGCTCTCCCTGCTTTCTCTCAAAGACATACGCTCCGGCCCGGAGACAGTCGTCGCCCGTCTGGAAGCTCTCGAGCCGGAGACGGTCTGCATTGTCGATGCCGTGGAGTATCGGGATCTCGAGGTGGTCGGGAATGCCCTGGGTCGTTGTCGCGAAAGAAATTCCGATTACATGCTGCGAAGCGCGGCATCGATTGTGCCTTGTTTGCTTGGCATGCCTCCCCGCCCACTTCTTGGAACCTCGGAGCTATCCGCCCCTTCCTCACGGAGCGGAGGCATGGTGGTAGTCGGATCATATGTGCAGAAATCAACCCGGCAACTCAATCATATGCTTGAGAATCTCGATGTGAGCCCTTGCGAGCTGTCGGTGAAAAACCTCCTCGGAAATCCGCAAAACGAAATCGCCCGCATTATCGAGCTGGCTGCACGGACCATTTCCGCCGGCAAGGATATCGTGCTGTTTACCGAACGAAAGCTCTACCGGGCCCAGGATCCTGATGCCAGCAGGCGTATAGGTCACATCGTATCCCGCAGTCTCAATGCAGTTATCGAAGGGCTGGAGCTACAACCGAGATTTCTGGTAGTAAAAGGAGGCATTACGTCCCACGAGGTTGCGTCAATCTGTTTGAAGGCGCAGAAAGTGGAAGTACTGGGTCAGATCTTACCCGGCATACCGGTATGGAAAATGGGGCCCGAAAGCACCTGCCCCGGATTGCCATACGTAGTTTTCCCCGGAAACGTGGGAGAAGATGACGCAATGACCCGGATCGTTGAAAAACTCACGTAGGTAACGCAGCACTCTTTCCTACAGGACCAGGAGGTCAAAACATGCACCCCAAAGTTAATCCACGGTTTCGCGGCGCCATTATAGGTGCTGGATACTTCGCCCGGTTTCAATACGAAGCCTGGAGCCGGATACCGGAAGTGAAGATAATTGCCGCGAGCAACCGGACCGTTGAAAAAGCACAAACACTTGCGAATGAGTTCGGGATTGCTGCTACGTATTCCGATTGGAAAGAGATGATCGAACGAGAAAATC
>JBEPYC010000447.1:0-3623 GCA_041641555.1 Chitinivibrionales bacterium
AGATCCAAGGTGTCGATATGAACACCATCACTTACAACAAACCTGATTCGTACTCCCCCTTTTTCACTGATAGACCCACTGGGGATTTCCCAGGAAACCATTTCTCCCGATGTGCAAGAACCACACGCAAATCCGGTAAACGATTTCTGATCGATAAAAGCTTCATCGTTTTTGGCGTAATAAACGCGCCAGAGAACGTTTGCGACATTGTCGGTGATGGTCACGGTGTCTCTGAGGTTTCCAGTGCCGGAAATAGGGGAATCGATAGCGGTGGCGAAATCAAGCGATGGTGCGGCTGGGTCCGCCAGAATGTAGAAAGAGTACGGGTTTCCTGCCTCATCTGCAAAATCCTTACTTTTCACAAAAACGTACCGGCTGCTGGAATCAACGTTTACTCCGTGGATTGCCAGAAGTGCTCCCGAGCTGTCTCGGTAAAGCCCAATGTCCCCAGTCGTGAGGCCGGCAGGTATGGAATCGTATCGAAGCCCTACGTAAAAAGGAAGAGGTGAATCCTCGGAAAAACTGATACCTCCTCCTACTGGAATGAATCGATCCAGGCCTGCGGGAGGTGTCACATAGCGAATGGTGTCGGCTGCAGTTATCGTGTGAGTTTCATCGCGCCATAGCATGATGTTTTCATTGAATGCCACAACCGTGTCTTGGGTGAACAAACTTACCACCTGCCAGGTATACAACGGGATTCGAACACTTCCAATAGATGCCGGGACCGGGGAGGCCCACTTACCGGAACTGCTTCGGAGCCAGAGTGCGACATGGTAGGTGGTATCGAACACCAACTCTGATTCAAGCTTGAGTTCTGTCGTGCCGTTTATTTCTGTATCGGTGATAACCAGACCGGTGTCGATGCTTGGGTTTACCGATACTGCAAGAGCTGAATCGGTCCCCCAGGTTACTCCAAGATCCAATGTGGTGGGAAGAGAGTCCAGATGCCAATGCACCAGAATCCTGTTGGTCGTTGAATCGAAGACCACCGAATCCACTCGAGCAATATTGTCTATCACTCCTCCCGATGTGAAATTTGCGGTAGCAACCGAAAGCCGGCTGCTGCTCGATACGTCGGTCCATCGGAAATTTACCCGTGCCTGAACGGCAAAGAAGTATCGTACATTAGGATTGAGACCTACGACTGTCCATTGTATTAAGTCGGCTGATGGGCCGGGAGACACAACCGAAATCTCGTTGTTGGGATGAATCGTTCCCAGCGGAATCGTATCACGCGACACGAGTACTCGCACACTGTCGATGCCGTTAGCCTTATTCCAGGATACCGTAATCCGTGATGTTGTCGAATCGACTTTGCTGAGCGTGAACGGGTTATCTGCTTTGGGCCACCCGACAACCACCGTGTCGTAGGCGGTGGAGCTTCGAAGGCCATTGTCTCCTGTCAGAGAAAGAGAAAGAAATACGGTTTGAGTATCTCCGAAAAACAGCGGGCTTTGCAGGCCTTTGAGGTAGGTAGTACTGTTTAGCCCCTGCAGAATTTCACTTGGGGAAATCAATTCCGTAGTACGGGAGGAGCCGATTCGCCAGGAAATCTCCATTTCCGAAAGAGCGGCGGTATCGAACGTACCCTCAGTGATCGTGGCAGTGATCAACATCGAATCCAGGGCCGAGGCATCCGGGTCAACCGATGGAAGCTCAGCGCGATTGCCGAGATAATCGGCGGATATCGTGAATGGATTACGGGGATGCATTCGCACGCTCGAGGCGTTGTAATGATTGAATGAGTCGAGTTTGGCGGACCAGAGCGGGTGCACCCAGAACAGGTAGGTGGTATCGGCTGGTGTCGACGGTGCGGGCACGGTAAGGGTATCGATGAACCTATCCACTGCTCTCAATGAATCGACAGAGTACTCTCGGTAGGTTTGTGAGCGAGAAGTATCGATTGTATTGTTTTTCCCAAACCACAGCCCAATGTGTTCCGCATAAGTTGCAAGGACTGGAGTGGTCGGCAGGGTGTCATAGCCATCCAGGACAATCTCCATGCGGGTAGGCGAAAGATACGTTGCAGTCACGGTTACCGGGTTACTGCCTCGTGAAACCACCCTGAGCAGTTCCGAGGAAGTAGTGCTGTCCTGGCCGGCTGCGGGAACGCCCTTGACTTTGAGTTTTGCCGCAAACTCGCCAATTTCCGTATAGGTGTGTCGGACGGTGTCCCGGGCCGACGTGTACACAAGTGAATCTCCATCGCCGAAGTACCAGTGCCAGGAAGCGATGTCGCCGGTAGACTGGTCCACAAACGCTGCTGAGAGGCTGTTTGTCCCTTGCAATGGAGGAAGAACGGTGAAGCGTGCCTCCACAGGAGCGGGTACGGAAACACTCGCTGCGGCACTCGTGTCGGTTCCGGCACTGTTCTGGACAACCACCCGGTAGATCCCTGCATCCGAGCGCTGGACATTACTCAGTGTGAGATATGGTCCGCTTGCCCCTGAAATGGGTGCGCCATCATAGAGCCAGGCATAGGTGACCGGCAAATCGCCCTGGGTGAGAGTTGCGGAGAGCGTCAAGGAAGTGCCGACCGCAATTGTGGTATCCGAGGGGGAAATAACGGCTCGAGGAGGCGTGAGAGTATAGTACGCCACTGAATCATAGGTCCATGACGATACGGCATTATCGGAATTCTTAAACTGAATCCATATACGTTTCATTCCCGGGCCATCGGCGGAAATGTCGATGCTGTCGATATCCGCGGTATCTTTCCAGCTTGCATCGGCAGTATCCACGGTACCGGCATGAGTGGTGAGGCCAAGCCTCATCTGGGTGGCACTGAAATACGAAATGGCAAGTGGCGGAGAGGGGTTACTTGTTGAATCGATATCTTCGGTAAGCGATACCGACCCTGAAGGAAGCAGACTTCCTTCGGAATAGGCTACGACCGAAGTGTGCTTGGATCCTTGCACGAGATAGGTTAGCTTTGCCCAGTCGGCCGAGCGGACTTTGGTGGATATGCGAACTTCATCGAGATGACCCTGCAGGTACTTTTTCGTTTCGCCAGTGCGTGTTCCGAGCGAAAAAATCGCCGGATCAGGATTGTCGTCGGCATTGAAAGCCTCGGCATCGAGTTCTCCGTTGATGTAAAGACGCTGAGCACCCGTTGTATGGTCCCATGTCGATAACACGTGGAACCACGTATTGCCGGTAACCTTTGAAGAGCTGACCAGGTTCTGAAGGCCGGTAGAAAAAAGCTCGGAGTGGATCTTGTCGGCGCCGATACGGATTTCGAAGGAGTCGCAGCTTCCAAGAAACCTTGGTCGTGCACTCAGGTTTTCCACTCTGGTCCAGAAGGCGACAGCTCCCTGATTAGCCGGATCGAGCAAGGTATCGGTCTGTGCGCTGCTCTGGCCGTCAAAGTAACGGGTCTTTCCGACTATGCCATCAGAGGCAACCGTGCCATTATTAACAAGGTCGTACTCCGAGTCACTTGCATCGGTAAGGTCATTCAGGTGCCATGCTGCCTGAAAGTTCTCGCCTGATCCGAAAACCGCCTGAGGGTTGGAGCGAGAAGGTGCCGAAGAATTATTCCAATACATCGTTATGTATTGCGTCGCATCGTTTGCATTGATCGTGTCGACATCGACCCATACCAGAGCGGCTTTCGACGA
>JBEPYC010000448.1:0-3620 GCA_041641555.1 Chitinivibrionales bacterium
TAATAATCCTCTGCTGGCTCTGGGCATGTTTATCCTCTCGGCAGCCTGCTGGCCCTTTGCATTCGACACATATGCGGCGATAGGGGGCATGCTGTTACCTCCACGTTTACGGAGAAGGCTGCACATCCAATGGAATGCAGTATTCGGTAAGACCGGACTCGAGATTCGCAGCCATTGAGCAAGGGTGCATTATGGTTTCCCTTCTTTATTACAACAACAGAGAAAACTCTTAGAAGCGGCCCCACTTTTGCCTCAAGTTGCATTTTTCTCAAATCACTTTGCGATACCAAACGGTCATGGCGTTGCCCGCTATACCCGGAAAGCATTCGAGCATCTTAGAAATGAGTGCAAGGACTGGAATATACTCCCCGTCGCCTGCTGGAGTGGACATCCTGCACAGGTCACGGCAGAGCTGAAGAGCGCAATGAACTTCCAGGTTCTTCCCTGGGGTAGAAAGATTACCCCTTTGGCCTGGACGTTCCTCAATGCACCACCAATTGAAACGTGGCTGCCCGGTCAGACCGATATTCTCCATATTACTTCGCTCGGATACCCCGTGGCAACTCGACTGCCTCTTGTCGTTACCATCCATGATATGGGTCCGTTTACTCATCCTCAGTATTTTAAAAACGTCAATAAATGGCTGTTGGAGAAGAGTCTGTCACAGGCGGTTAAAGATGCACAGATAATTATCTGCGTATCTAAAGCGACCCAAAACGAGCTTTGCGCCTATACTGGAGTCAATCGCGAAAAGACAAAGGTTGTGTACGAAGGCGTAGACCGGTCATTATTCAAGGACTCCGGGAGTCCAGGAGATTGTCCGAGTCTTACGGGGCCCGATATGGATACCCCCTTTCTGCTGTGTGTCGGTCAGATGAATCCCCGCAAAAACCTGGGAAGGGTAATCGATGCTTTCGAGCGAATTGCGCCCAAGATAAGCCATCATCTTGCGATAGTCGGCGCCGGTGGGTGGGACAAAGACGAGATAATCCAAAGGATCCGTGGCAGTGCCTTTCGGGAAAGGGTTCACGATCTGGGGTACGTTTCAGAGGAGCGCCTTCATGCACTCTATCAGACAGCAGACGCGTATGTGCACCCATCACTGCTTGAAGGATTCGGGCTGACGGTACTGGAGGCCATGGCTGCCGGATGTCCGGTTCTGACTTCCCGTGTATCATCGTTGCCCGAAATTGCTGGTGACGCCGCCTTGCAGGTTGATCCCGGGGATACGGATGAAATCGCGGCATCACTCCTGCGGCTTTGCCGGGATAGCTCTTTACGTGAACGATTAAGGAAAAAGGGGCGAAAGCGAGCAGCGCAGTTTACATGGGAAAACTGTGCGAAGGATATCCATCGTATTTATGAGGAGATTTGCTGACAACGCAAGATCGTGGAGAACGTTCACGGTTCCAGGAACAATGCGGATACTTACCAATGGCTACTGAAAGCAAACCATTCCGTGTTCATCTCGTTTGCAACGATATTTCGCTCAAAATGGGGGGAGCCCAGCGATTAGTGAGGGATCTTCACGACGGTCTTTCGAGCAGAGGTATTGAGTCTACGTCGGTTGTCGTATGGGGCGAGAAAACTGCTTCGACTGTTTCGCTCGGCAAAAAAAATCCCTATTCGTTTGGAGCCATTCTATCATTGCGAGCCTATCTTCGTAGCGAATGCGGGGATAACGATATCGTCCATGTTCATTTGTTTCCAGCCTTGCTCTTTGTGGTTATTGCAGCACACCTCGCCCAGTTCAAAGGCACTCTTGTGGCAACTGAGCATAATACGACCAATAGAAGGCGAGGAACGCTTTGGGGCAAAGCAATGGATTGGTTTATTTACAGTAAGTACCGCCATATCGTTTGCATCAGTCAGGCAACGAAGAAATCACTGTCACAATGGCAGCCACGGTTTTCCAGCCGCCTGAAAGTCATTAACAACGGCGTCAGCCTGGAGGAATCAAAGTTTCGGCCGCGAGAATTCAAGAATGAGCCAACTATTCTGTCCGTGGGGCGCCTTTCGAAGCAGAAAAACTACGAAAACGCGCTGAGGGCGGTCTCTTTACTTGGTTCGGCGAAGTTTCACTATCAGATAGCCGGCACTGGCATTCTTGAACGTGATCTCAAGGCTCTTCGTGATGAGTTGAATATGAAGGCTTCCGTCCAGTTCTGTGGATTTGTCACGCAGATTCATGATCTTCTGAGAAATGCGGATATTTTCCTGATGCCATCCCGGTGGGAAGGGTTTGGCCTCGCGGCAGTTGAAGCTATGAACGCAGGTTTGCCGGTTGTTGCCTCCGATGTTCCTGGGCTTGCAGAGATTGTCGGCAATTCAGGAGATGTTGGATTCCTGGTTGATCCCGAAAAGCCGGTTGAGATCTCTTCAGCTTTGAATAGCCTCCTCATCGATCACAAACTAAGGTTACGAATGGGAGAATGTGCTTTCCGCAGATCGCGTGATTTCTCGGTAGAGACTATGGTTACGAAACACGCCCACTTTTACCGAAGCATTGCCTGATTTTGGTACAATCAACACCGGACACGGGAAAGCGCCTGCTGCTGGTCATCACCGAAGACTGGTACTTTTGGACACACCGCCTCTGCATAGCCCGAGCCGCACGTAATGCGGGATATCGTGTAGGTATTGCAACTCGTGTTCATGCCCTCCGGGAGCAAATTCTTAGCGAAGGATTCGACCTGTTCCCGCTGAATATGCGCAGAAGAAGGTACAACCCGTTTACCGAAATCGGATCGGTTTTAGAGTTACTGAGGGTCTACCGTGTTTTCTGTCCGGACATAGTGCATTTGGTGACGGCCAAGCCCGTTCTCTATGGTGCCCTTGCTGCAAAGATGTATGGGAAGGTGGGCATCGTCAATGCATTGGCGGGTATGGGCCATTTCTTTGTATCTAAGAAGATGTCCGATGCCGTGCTTCGTTTCATAGTTGCAGTTTTGTTCCGAATCGCGTTTTCTCTAAAGAATTCTACACTTATCGTTCAAAATCCCGAAGATTGGCAGATTGCAAGGAAAAAACTCGGAGTTCATCCTGATCGAATCACCATGATTCGTGGCAGTGGTGTTGATCCCGATTTCTTTACGTATGTTCCAGAGAAGAAGGATGAAAATGTCGTTCTCTATGCCGGTCGCCTGCTTCGCACGAAGGGCGTTTATGAGTTGGTCGAAGCAGGAGAACAGTTGCGTAATCGAGGAACGGCGTGCACCCTGAGAATCGTCGGTCATTCGGATAAGGAAAACCCTCAGCATATTCCTGAATCTCAGCTTGAAACGTGGCATGAAGAGGGAAAAATTGTATGGACCCGGCGCTGTACTATTTCCGAAATGCCCAAAGTTATTGCAGATGCCACGGTGGTTGCGCTGCCAACGGCTTACGGCGAGGGCGTGCCAAAAATTCTGATCGAAGCCGCTTCCGTGGGACGAGCAGTAGTGGCTACGGATACGCCGGGATGCAGGGAGATCGTGCAGGGTAATGGTTTACTCATTCCCCCGCGGGATTCTGATGCACTGGCAACCGCGCTGGATAAGCTTCTGAGAGATACCAGACTGAGAGCAACCATGGGTAAAGCGGGAAGAAGACTGGTGGCCGAACAGTTTTCAGAGAGCATG
>JBEPYC010000449.1:0-3589 GCA_041641555.1 Chitinivibrionales bacterium
ATCAATGCCCCAAACCGTCCAATGGTTACCGGCGAATTGGATCCTGCCAAAGCGGTTACTCTTTCGGTTATTTTGATGATTCTGTCCGGGGTAGTGACATGGTTCTATCTCGAACCAGTAGCCGTTGCTTTCCTGGTCATAGGCTTTTTTCTCAACATTGTATACGAGTATGCAAAGGGATACGGAATTCTGGGTAATGTGGTTTTCGGGCTGATGATCGTCATGGCCCCACTCTACGGCGCATATGCTTCGGGCCCGACATCATCGACTTTCCTGCTTCCTCACCGGGTGTCGGTACTAATCCTGGTGTGGGTGATAAACGGCTTGATGACCTATTATACCTACTTCAAGGACTATCGCGGTGATCGTGCGGCCGGCAAGAAAACGCTTGTGGTTAAGTATGGGCTGCGAAGGTCCAGGATCTTTGCAGTTTTTTCCGCCTTCCTGCCATCGATTACCTTTCTGATCCTCCGGGGATCAGGCCTGCATCGATCACATCTGGACGTCACCTTTTACATTCTGGCGCTACTCACATTCTTCCTCCAGTTGTGGACTGGCTTTTTATACTATCTTAAACCGACCGGGGTCGAATCTTATGCTTCTTTGAAAACCAATTTCCGCGCATGCGTATGCGGACAGGCCACATTGATTGCGATTTTCAACCCGGAGCTGGCGATCTGGCTGTTTATCTTTTCATACATTTTCGTTGGCTTTCTTTTCGAGTTACATGTGAACCCTAACTCCTGAGGTGGTACCGGTTGGCTAAAGCGCATCCCTTTGAACCCGCCAGACTGGGAAAACTACCGGTCAAAAACAGGATTGTGCGAACCGCAACCTATGAGGGGATGTGCGATCCTGGTGGAAAACCCGGGGAGACATATCGCGAGTTTTACGCCTCGCTGGCAGCAAATGAGATCGGAACAATTATCACCGGCTTTGCGTTTGTTTCTGCCGAAGGCAGGTCTATGCAGCCATGTCAAGCAGGAGTACACACGGACCTGTTCATCCCCAGGTACACTGCTATGACCGACCAGGTGCATAGAGGTGGTGCACGAATCCTCATGCAGATTGCGCATGCGGGTCGACAGACTCGACCTGAGGCCACCGGGGAAAAGGTCGTTGGCGTAACCCGAAGGAAGTCGAAGTATTTCGGTGCAACTCCTCATGCTCTGACTACTGATGAAACATTGAGTGTTGCCGATCAATTCGCCACCGCGGCACACCGGGCGCAAAGAGCGGGCTTTGATGGCGTCCAGATCCATGCCGCGCACGGTTATCTGGTTCATCAGTTCCTTCTGCCTTCAATTAATACGCGAACCGATCGCTTCGGCATAGACTCGACAACACGCGTCGGGACAGCCTTCCTGAAAGAAGTTATCGAACGAACGCGTTATCGCTGCGGGAAAGACTTCCCGATTTTTGTAAAGGTTAGCGCCGCGGATGATTATCGCAATCAGTTTAGTCGAGGGCAGTTCATTGAGCTGATACGGTTTCTGGATGCAGAACAGGTAGACGGCATCGAAATAAGTTACGGGACAATGGACCACGCTCTCAATATCTTCCGGGGCTACAATATCCCGATCGATCTGGTTCTTGATTACAATCCCCGCTATAAATGCAATGGCACGCTGAAAAAGAAGGTGTGGAAATCGGTTGTTTTCCCACTGGTATCCTCTCGGATACGACGGTTCTCGCATATGTATAATCTGCCGTATGCTCGACTTGCGAAAGAGCACACTTCCATACCGGTTATCTCGGTCGGGGGATTTCGCCGAGGAAAGGACGTTTACCGGGCAATTGAAGAACAAAGCACGGATTTTGTTGGATTGTGTCGCCCGTTTGTGGCAGAACCCGATTTTGCCGTGAGATTAGCGGAAAACCAAGGCTATGTATCCAAATGTGTGTCCTGTAATAGATGCTCTGTGCTGTGTGATTCGGGTAGAATGACAATGTGTACAGGTAAGGGAATGCATGAACAAAGGTGAAATTATGTCCATTGAAGACACTGTGTTGAGAATCGTTAACCAGAACAGTGAAGTGAATTCGGTGATCACGCTCCAGACCGACTTGCGAAAGGATCTCAACGTCGATTCTTTCGGCACCGTGATGATTATCAACGCAATCGAAGACGAGTTTAAAATGACGGTCGATGAACGGGATTTCAACGAGGTCGTTACCGTTTCGGATATTATCGGGCTTCTCGAAACGAAGTACGGGAAGAAGGGGGATGCCGATGGTAGCTGAATTCGAAAGACGATTTCGTGTTGATAAAGGGGTTGCCGATAAACTGTCCTTCAACCCCTACTACAAGAAAATGGACGAAAGCATAGCGAGTCCTCGCATTGATACCGAGCCCTATATTGACCTTGCTTCGAACAATTATCTTGGTCTCGCAACAGATGAGCGTGTCAAGAATGCTGTAGTCGAAGCACTGCATCGGTATGGGGCCTCTATGTGTGGTACACCAATAGCAACCGGTTATGCAGGCGTCGTACATGCTCTTGAGCGGAGAATGTGCGAATTCGCAGGAGTCGAAGAGGGAATTGTGTTCCCATCGTGTTACCAGGGAAACGTAGCGATACTTTCGGCACTGATCGACAAAAGCGACACTGTCTTCATCGACCATTACGCTCATGCCTCGCTCATACATGGTGCGAAAAGCTCAGGCTGCCGAATCAGGCCATTTCTTCACAATGACGTGGATCATCTCCAGAAACTCCTGAATCAGCACGGCCGGCAGGGCCCGACATTCGTGATCACGGAATCGGTTTTTTCCACCGAGGGCAGTATCGCCCCCTTCGAAGCGATTGCCTCTATCTGTAAAAGGTATGATGCCCTTCTTGTGGTGGATGATTCCCATGGAATTGGCGTAATCGGTGGGACCGGAAGGGGAATCCTCGAACAAAGCAATGTGCGCGGTTTCCAGGGCATTTACACGGCCTCTCTTGGCAAAGCTCTGGGAAACGCGGGTGGATTCGTTGGAGGAACGGCAAAGGTGATTGATTTCATTCGGTATACATGTCCCGGCCTGATTTATTCGACAGCATTACCTCCCGCAGTTGCCGCGGGAGCCCTGGAGGCATTGAATGTGGTGGAAACCGAATACAAGGATCGAGCGCGAAGAATGTGGGGGCACAAGAAAAGACTGTCGGATTGTTTGACCAAATGCGGATACGATCATGCACAAGGCGGTGCTCCAATTGTTTCTGTTTCGGCTGGATCGGCTGAGACGACCATTGCCCTGTCGAAGGCTCTTTTTGAAAGTCGTATTCTCTCGACGCCCTTCATTCCACCTTCGGTGCCGCCGAACCGTGGGTGTGTTCGTATGATTGCCGGGGCGCATCTTGCCGAGAAGGGCCTCGCACACGTGTGCAGAACGCTTGAGACGTTTGCCGGCATTCCCGGAAACAAAGCTGTACCGCAAGGACGAAGTTGGTGAGATACTTTCTTATTCTGAATCCTTTCGCGGGGGGAGGAAAAAGCAGAGCGAAGATCTCCCGTCTTCTGTCGGATTTGGATGCCGGCGGGATAGAGTATGATTACCGGGAAATCACCTCGCTTGACCACGCTCGTGATTTAGCCGCACATG
>JBEPYC010000450.1:0-3600 GCA_041641555.1 Chitinivibrionales bacterium
CGGTCTGAGCGATTGCCGTGTCCGCACTTTCCCAATCTGTAGAGGAAGAGTAACCCACGAAATTACCATACTCGTCTCGGATTATCGCATAGATTTCGTTGTAGACCGTGTCGCGAGGGCCGAGTGTTATGTCATAGAGCGGATTGTCGTCATTCGGGCTGATATTTCTATCTGCGGATCCTTCCAGTACCATGTGCAGCGAGTCGGCCACGCCGATCCGTACGGTAATGGTGTCACGAAGCTGAATGCCGTCTTCGTTGAACAGCGCATAGAGGTAGACTTCGTTATATGCCTTGGTAGAAGTGAACTCCGTGGCATAGCCGGTCTGTGGATCCATAGTGCCTGTGGGCGGATTACCTGCACGCTCGACGACATGCCAGGATATTGGAGCGCTCGCCGAACGGTATTCGTCTAACTGGATATTGTTATGATCGAATATCATAGCAGCTGCAGGCAGTGTGTCTCCGGCGGTCAGGCTCTGCACCGACGATGGGTTCTGGTAGGGCTGATTCGTCCCTTCATAGGGATTGGATGTTTGCGGGAACAGTACCAGCCGATTGGGAAGACCGGGCACGAAGTGCACGGCGATTGTGTCGTAGATGGAGCCATCACTGCCCGAGGCCCTGATTATAATTTGCCCGGAATCGGTAGTGACCGGACTGAACGTCCATTGAGTTGCCTGCGTTGGTGCTGTGTTGCTGGTCTGAACACCGTAGTTGTTCCAGCGGGCGTACACGGCGTCCCACTGCCCATTATCGGAGCGCAAGCCGATTGCCTGAAGAGTCGTATCCTGATCGGTGCGCAGAACGAGTGTCTCGATCTCTCGCAATCCTCCATGGTTTACCACTATCTGAAGGTCTTCGTACACCACCTGGCCCAGCGTCACCCTGACGGTATCCCTGAGGGCGGGAAGTGATCTGGATTGCGCCACCACGTCGGCCTGGCCCGTCAGGCCAACCCGGGTTATCTTCCCTTCGCCCTGTGATGCAGTCCATTCGGCAGCGGTTACGACGGAAGCATTTGAGGTTGACCAGTTGGTGGCCGGAGATGCCTGCACGAAGTTCCCGTATGTGTCGCGAAGCACTGCGTAGGCATAAAAGGCGGTGTCGCTGCTTCCTATGGAGATTGCATTCAGAGGAGCGGGGCTGTTGGGGCTCGCGGTTACCAGAGGGCTTCCTTCGATGAACAACTGATTCGGGGTGTCTGGTTTGACATAAAACCGCACTGCATCGGAATGTGCAATGCCATTTTCGCTGTATGTAGCAACGATTTCTACCACATTTCCCGCTCGCCGAGGTGAAAAACTCGAGACAAACCCGGTGGTTGCACTGAGTGTTCCTGTCTGTCCGGTCCCCGAGATCTCGCGAATTGTCCAGGTGATGGGAGCATCTGAGCGCTTGTATGAAGACAGCCAGACGTTATCCTGGTCGAACAAAAAGGATGCGAGTGAAATCTCCTGGCCGGCACTGAGGGTGTCCGTGACCGTTTGTGGCGGAAACGGTGTGTTTCCCGTTGGAACGGTATCATTGCTGACCGGATAGAGCACAAGTGCGTTGGGCAGACCAAGCTCAAAGTTGACATCGATTCGATCGCTTGCGGAACCTTTATCGATCTGGATGGTTCCGCCTCCGGCAGAAGACGGACTGAAGCTCCATTGTGAAGCCTGGTTTGTTGGTACGTCCGGGCTGGCGGTCAAACCGGAAAGGTTCCAGCTAACTCCGGTATAAACCCATTGGTCGTTATCGGATCGAAGCCCCAGAGCATAGAGCGTCGTGTCCTGGTCGGTTCTGATGTTAAGAGAGCCGATATCTCGAATACCGTTGTGGTCCACAACGATTCTCAGAGAGTCGTAGGTAATATTTCGTACGATGACCAGTACCGAATCCTGCCTGCTTCCTTCACTTGCCAGAACATACGTCTGAGCCTGCTGGGCAGAGACTCGCTTGATCTCTCCTTCGCCCTGTCCCGGAGAAGCACCAGTGGCTGCAGTTGCTACCAGAGTATCCCGGCTTTCCCAGTTAGCCGAACCGGCATAACCGGCAAAGTTGCCGTGGTTGTCCCGGAACAATGCGTAGACCGATTGGAGCGTATCGGTCGGAAGAAGCTCCACAGAAGATACAGGGTTGTCGGCATTCGGGCTTTGCGTCCAGTCGGGCGAACCTTCGATAACCAGGTGCAAAGCCGGGCTGGGGATAACACGGATCCGAACGGTGTCGGTGAAAAAATGGGTGCCGTCGTTGAATTCACTGATCAGGTCGAGAACGAGTGTGTCTCCGGCAGAATTATACACCTCGTAAGGCGTAAACGACGTCGCGTATCCTTGAGGAGCCGAAAACTCACCAACCGAAGAAGGAATCTGGGATCCGCCTCGGTACCGTGCTTCCCAGGTGAAATTCTGACTGAGCAGAGGATTGGATTCGTAGCGGGAAAGCCAGGTGCCGTACGGATCAAACACTTTACCCACCAGCGGAATCGAGGCCCCGGCTCTGAATGTGTAAACGGTTGCAGGGGAGTGATAGCGGTCACTGGCGACCGGTGCTCCTGATGAACGATAGATGTCAATGGCACCGGGACCGCCGTAAAGGACATTCGCCCGGATCGAGTCCCGAAGGGAGCCGTAGGAAACTCTTACATACCCGAGGCCGGTATCGGCTGGTTCAATATTCCATGATGGAGCGGATGATGGGGCTGAGCCGTTGTAGGTCAGATCTGTGGCGCTCCATTGCGCGGGTACCTGCTCCCACCCCAAACCGTCCGTGCGTCTGCCTTCGACATAGACCACCGAATCCGTTCCCAAAACCATCGCCAGGCTGTCGATCGGTGTGCGTAAGCCTCCTTCGCCGGAGAGTATACGGAGAGCATTGTAGGTGGTATTGGCAACTCTGACATCAAGAGAATCACGGAAGGCCGCTCCGGAATAGTTCTGGTGCGCAGCGGTGATCACCCCGGTTCCCGGGGGGCCAACCTTACTCACGACACCTTCGCCAAGACTGGCCGAGCCGCCTGCAACCGATACCGTACTGCCGCCCTCGATTACCGACCATCCGGTCAGTTGTGAGTGTTCGACATAATTTCCGTACTGATCACGAACGATGGCATAGACACTTTCATCTGAGGATGTCGCAGGGATTGTCAAGGAGTCAAGCTCGTTGTCCGCGCGACTGAAGTTTACATTGGGATCTCCCTCGATCAGCAAATGGTGAGGATCACCAGGTTCGACACAGACTTCGATAGTGTCGTGAAGAGGGAAATCGGGGAAATCCGGGTGGAGGAAAGTCAGGTAAATCAAAACGCATCCATGGGCGCGGATAAAGCAGAATTCGTTATTGTTGGAGACGGTGTCCCAGGTGATCGGGTTGCCCAGGGGGTCGTAAACATCCCATTGCACGAGTGTATCCCAATCGGTGCGAAGGCCCCCGGTATCATCGACGACCCATGCGTGAAAATCAAGGCATTCCCCGGCGGTCATCTCGATACTGTCCACACTTGCCGGGGGGTTTTCCGGGTCAGGAGGGATAGAATCGGTCGTGATGATCAGCTCATTGGGCTTTGTCGGTGTAAGGATATTGGTAGTAATGACACAGTTAGCTTGCGTGGTGT
>JBEPYC010000451.1:0-3576 GCA_041641555.1 Chitinivibrionales bacterium
CTATTTACCAATGTTGTACGTCTGCTGGGACTTCTGGCGGGAATCAGTCTGCCGGGCACTGTTCCCGGAGCACTTCTCAGAGCCAACGAGCGTTTCGTAGCCAGTAACGGAGGGACCATCACCTCCGAAATACTACGATTCGGCTCCTATGTTTACGTTCTGACATCGGGCTACGGCCTCTACGGTCTTGCAGTGGTCTCGCTCATAAGCACCGTGTTCAAATTCGTGGTTCATGGAATTCTCTGGTGGGCGCTTCTCCCCCGCCTTCGACCCCGGTTCAACCAGATTCGGTTTCCGGCCGTTAAGGGGCTGGTTGGATTTGGATTCTTTGTCTGGATCACCCAGGTGAGTAATATTCTGATAACACAGCTGGATGCGGCAGTGATCGGAGCCACTCTCGACATGGAAAAGGTTGCGGTTTACGGCATTGCCGCTTTGATCATTCGGTATTATTACCATCTCAGCTCCTCACTGCAGGGGGTGTTTACGCCTCGTCTTTCCCGACTGGCATCAAAATCAAGGGAGATGCTGAAGACCCGATTCTTAGCTTACGGGAATCTCAGTGGTTTGGCAGCATTCGGCATCGGGGCCGTCATTGTCATTACCGCTTCGGACTTTCTCGATCTCTGGGTCGGTGAAGGATTTGGGCCGGCGATACCTGTTTTGTGGGTCCTGCTCTTCGGTGCGGCACTCGATTTCTCAACCAATACATCGTTTTCCGCCGCGGTAGCCGTCGATCGACACCGGCTCTATGGATACGCAGCCCTGGTGGAAGGACTCACCAACGTGGGCCTGAGTATTCTTCTCGTGCAGCGTTTCGGCATTGTCGGGGTGGCATTGGGAACGACCATCCCCCGCCTGCTATTCAAATGCGTGGTACTGTCGATCTATGCGACTCATGCGATCGGAGTCTCTGTTGGAGCCTATCTTCTTTCGGCTGTTTTCCGACCAGGTCTGGCCGGCGTTCTAACGATCGGTCTCTCTTACGCACTCAACCTTCATACATCTTCGGATACTTTTTTGCGTCTGTTCGTAAACGGTGCTCTCGTAAGCGGCATTTTTGGCATCTGCACGATCGGGTTTGCCATCGTACCCGAGTACCGAAAAAAAGTTCTCGATCGCGTTCCATTGCTGGGTACTCTACGAATGCAACACAGAGGTAATGTATGATCGCTTATCGCCCACAGCTCTTTCTTTTTTCTCCTCCACGGGCATCGTACCGCCTGGTATTCGATAATTCCAAACGCCTTCCTCTTCCCGGACGAAGAGTGCTCAAGGATGCCGAAGCCGGAGGTTCATCGGTCGTCTTTTCGCCGCATTTCGATGACGAAGTGCTGGGAGTCGGAGCGACAATCCTCTGGAAACGCGCCGCAATGGTCCCGGTCACGATCGCATTCATGACCGACGGGACTAAATCTCACCGCGCGTTTCTTTCCGAAACGGTCCTCTCGAAAATGCGAAAGCAGGAAGCGATGTATGCTGCGCGACGAATGGGCGTCGAAGATGAGAAAGTTGTGTTCCTGGATGTCGAAGAAGGAAGAGTCGCCCAGAGGATGTCCGAAGCGATTGCGCGGGTTATTGGAGTATTGTCCGAAAACAAATACGATGAAGTTTACATTCCTCACAGCGCCGAACCACCTCTCTGGTCCCTGGATCATCGAGCCACGCGGCAAGCGGTTCTGAGCGCTATGAAGATTCTGGGGTACGAAGCGACGGTGCGGGAATACCCTGTTTGGGCCTGGTACCATCTGCCTTCTATGAATCCGTTTCACCTGAAAAGACACGAGCTCAGATCGGTGCTTCGAAACACTGCATTTCAGGCAATGGGTATACGACTCACATCTACGCTCAACGTGGAATTACCCCTCACCGAAGGGCTTCGGGAAAACAAGCGGCACGCATTGGCGGCCTATCGAAGTCAGACGGAAAAACTCATACCCGGCGTAAACTGGCCGACTCTCGATGAGGTCGCCGGCGGTGACTTTCTCGATCATTTCTTCGGCAAATCTGAATTCTTTCATCAATACCGGTTTGAGCCGGTAAAAAGCAACTCGAAAAGTAAGTCGACAGCATGAAGAAACAACTTCGCATTGGATTTATATCACAAGGCATGGGAACGATTCGTCCCCCGTCGGTTCGTGGGTCAGTAGCGATCTGGACGTTTGGTGTTGCTCAACAGCTGAGCAAACATGGTGTGGACATAATTCTCTACGAGCATGGCGATTCGCTGTGGCGATCACGCACGCTCCATCATGAAAAAATTCGCATAACCTATTTACCAACCGGCGTAAACAGAATTATACGTAAACTTATCCGGCGACTGACGATGAAGAACACGAAGAATCGACAGTCATCGCGGGTGGCGTTTGATTCCCCCCTGCACAACCTCGGTTTCATGGTTCTGGCAGCGCTCCGAACTCGGCGAGACCGACGAAATGTCGTTCATGTGCCTAATTTTTCACAAGCCGCCCCCCTCTTTCGAAGCCTTCATCCACGCGCATCATTCATTCTCCATATGCACTGCGAATGGCTGACCGAACTGGATCCGAGGATTATCCGGAAACGGTTGGGGGCGGTTTCGGCGGTGATCAGCTGCAGTCGCTACATAACCGGAAAAACAACCGCCCGGTTTCCCCATGCCGGGACGCCAATGATGACAGTGTACAACGGTGTCGATCCAGAGCGTTTCAAACCCGCCGTATCCAAACCACCATCAAAACGGATACTCTTCGTGGGGAGAATTTCACCCGAAAAGGGAGTGCATGACCTTGTCAACTCATTCCGCCGCGTGGCCGGCCAGGAACCCGGCGCCAGCCTCGAGTTAATCGGCGGGAGAAAGAACCTCCCGCCCGAGTTTATCGTTGGTCTCTCTAAAGATCGACGGGTCTCGATGCTGGACCGGTTCTATACCCACGATTATCTGGACAGCGTTCTGCACGGACTTCCAGACAGTGTATCCGAACGCATCAACGTTCACGGAACAATCAAACATGACCGTCTTCCGCAGTGGTATCGTTCTGCCACGGTCCTGGCAATGCCTTCTCTTTCAGAGGCATTCGGGATTCCGGTAATCGAGGCGATGGCCGCGGGGATTCCGGTGGTTGCAAACAGGGTTGGCGGCTTACCTGAGCTGGTCGTGGAAGGCAAAACGGGCTATCTGATCGAGCCCGGTGACACCGATTCGTTTGCCGAAGCACTGCTGAGAATCCTTGGTTCCGAAACGCTGCAGAAAAGCATGGGTGCACGAGGAAGGGAACGCGTCAAACAAACCTTTTCCTGGAACGTGGTGACCGACTCGCTGCTCCAGGTCTATTCGGGAGTTCTTACCAAAGCCCCCATCGAACCTTCGGCCGGCGGAGTGGTCCCGTGAACCGCTCGCCTTTAAAAAAAGTAGATGAGGTTCGTTCCACTGAACTTTCAGAGTATCTCCATTCGGCATTTCTCTCCAGGGGGAGCACAATCCATGTTATCGACAAAGAGGATGCGATACGCGAGGACAACGACGCGATTCGTCTCGGGTATCTGCAACGGCCGGGGTGGAATCGACTCGGTCTGTCCATTGGCCCTCTTGCGGCG
>JBEPYC010000452.1:0-3572 GCA_041641555.1 Chitinivibrionales bacterium
CGAACGCCCGGGAGAATTACGTTTGAGGCCGAGAATGCCGTAGCTGTTGCTCCCTTGGCTGTCCTGGTTGATCCGGAAGCGTCCGGTGAACGGTGTCTGGGAAGCTCTATCTCCGAAGACGGTCTGGCGGAGTTTACTCTAAATATCTCGAAAGCCGGTGTCTATGCTGTTCAAGCGCGTGTAAAGGCGCCCTCATTGGCAAACAACTCTTTTTACCTGAGTATCGATGAAAAGGACTCAGAAATCTGGGATATCGTGTCAGCCCCGACTGAATGGACATGGGTACCAATCAGTAAACGAGGTGCTGGAGATCACGATGATCCCGAGATAGATTCGCTCAGGGTCCATCTGGATGAAGGCCTGCATACATTGACGTTTCGTACCCGCGAACGCGGAACGTACATCGATCAGATCTCAATCGATCTGATACCCGAGCCCGATACGGCGGATGAAACGATTGTGGAGTTGGAAGCCGAAGACGCATCGGCTGCGCATCCCATGCAGGTCTATCCCGATCCCGCTGCATCTGGCGGCTACTATGCTGCTTCGCCAGTGAGTCTCGAAGGAACACTGACCTTCTCCGTCGATGTGGTGGAAGGTGGAGTCTATCAGGTATATGCCCGGACTCTTACGGGTGGTCTTTCCAAGAATTCGTTCTTTTATGAAGTTAACGGAGCCGGAGAGGAAATCTGGGATGTCGTCAGTGCCCCGACTGCCTGGGACTGGGTTCCAGTGAGTCTGCGAGGCAAGGGGACTTACGAATCTCCCGAAACCGATACGCTTGCAGTATCGCTGCTTCCAGGTACCAATCGGTTTGTTTTCAGATCCCGAGAGCGGCAAACACAACTGGACAAAATTCGCCTGAAACGGGTGGAACGTCAGCCAGTGCACGAGCCGTTTGAAATAGAAGCAGAGGCCGGGGTGGCTACGTCCCCTATGCAATCATGGGAAGGTACTGATGAGGCTGCAACGGTCTATGTGGCCTCGCCGCAAAGTCAGACCGGTTCGCTTGATCTGGAAGTTACCGTGCCGGTCGATGGGAAATATGCGCTTTCGGCGCGCGTTCGAGCCGTGGATGCCTCGAAGAATTCGTTTTACGTGTCGATCGATGGAAACACGCGCGACGTCTGGGATATCGTAAGTATGCCCACGGACTGGGAATGGGTTCCCATGAGTATGCGCGCGAAAGGCACATTCGAGGACCCAGAATTCGATTCACTGGTCGTCTGGCTCAGCGCGGGAACACACCGTTTGACCTTCTCTTCGCGAGAGAAGAGAACTTGTTTGGACAAAATTCGTCTGACCTACTATCAGGGAGAAACAAGTGTGTACCCTGTCAACGGCATGGCCAAGCGTATTCCCGAGAAGGTCGCTCTGAACGTTTCGGGGCCTCGCTCCAAGCCGATTTTCTCCTTTTCCCTTCCACGGACATCCAAGGCAGTCCTTGATATCTATTCAGTGTCGGGACGAAGGGTGCGGAGATTGATCGACCGTTCAATGAAAGCAGGAAAACACGAAATCACCTGGGACCGACGTGACCTTTACGGCTCTCCTCTTCCACAGGGAAGCTACGTGGCGAAGCTGGTGGTCGGGACTAAAACATTCGTTCGCACCATCTCGCTGCTTCCTCCACGGTAATCAGCTTGATTGAAACGGTCCTTGCTTAAAAGCCCGGTGTGATTGCACCGGGCTTTTTGTATCGAAGTCACAGCATGCTCTCAACAAAGGGTCTCTCGTTTAACACATTTTCATTGCTGAGGCTGTTTCACAAGTCACTGGGGTGAGTGAAACCTAGGTATCTTTTTGTTCAATGAGGTTGGTCTCGTGGTAGGCGCCCTTTTTCTCAACCAGCAGCGTTTGGATCCCCCAGGCGCCAATTCTTGTCTCGATCGTTTTTTTCCGGCCGGCAATCGCAAGGGACACTGCGGTGGCTTTCCCGGCCGTTTCCCGAAGTCGTATGACCAGAGCATCACGTTCTTCGGCTTTCTTCACGGCAGCGATAAGCACATTCTTTTTCGAAGAAGTGACAAAGGTCAGGTCTTTCACGCGCCCCTCTCCGGTTCCACCGGGATAGAAAACAAAGACGTCCGGTGGTGCCCCACAGAGTTCGGCGGCCTGAACAACGCTCTGCTCCTCGAAACGTTTTCCCGAGAGTAATCGGAACTTTGTGCAGTGTTCCCCGCGGTCGATCCTCGGTATATACCGCCGTACATGAACATCGCGATCCTGCTTGAGGCCAAAACTGGCGTGGGCTGCTGAGCGAAGAACGGTAATATACAGCGATTTTCCCTTCACACTGTGTCCTCCGCTGCTTCCTTCGTTCACTACAGCAACAAACCGACTCCGATTACCCTTTTCAGTTGCTGCAGTCCACCGTTGATTGCTCCACTCATCATGATAGCCATTCCGGACGGCCCGGGTTGCCGCACTGTAAGTCGATTCCGAAATAGTTGATCCAGGTCGAAACGCGAGTGGAACTTCGATTTTGAGTGCCATATCGGCTTCTGCCCAGAACACCCTGTCTTCGAAGTGAAACTCAGGCGTGACCTTGCTGAAAACATACTGTCGCACAATGTGTGAATTGTTCCAGGCAAAGAAGACTTCGACAACAGTTCGCACCGGGCCGTCCTCGACAATATGCACGGGAGATGGTATAGTCCCTTCGTGTCGGGGGCCAAAGGCCTGACGGCAAATGCTGCGGATTTGTTCCGGTTTGGCGAGAACAAACTTACCGGCGGGTTTGCCCCACATATCCGAAGCATCTCGATTATCTGCGGTTTGTCCGCACCACCAGGTATGGTCGGAATCAGAGAAAACGACGGGGCACAGTGCTCCCCGGGTAGCAATGTTGCTTTCTTCACCAGTACGGCTATACGAAATCACCAACCCGGTTTTCGTACTTATTCTTAAATGGTGTTCTTTTGATTCGAGGTGCACCGAAGACCCGCGGACAGCTGGTTCAACCCACGGAATTTGTTTTTCGTCTTCGACATACGATGCGTCGATTCGCTGGAAACCGAATGGTTTCAGGCGCACCGGTACCGCTACCTTGATTGCGAAATCCATGAAAGAACCATTGTCTTCCTTTTCCCTCTGGAAGGTAAGCTTTCTTCCGTTTGTCTTCAGGGTGATTCGCGCATGCCCACGCCACGAAGCGGTATTGGTCATGACATAATTGCATTCGACGACTGTGTGAACCGGAAAACTATGGGGATTCCAGAAGAAGAGCGGCACGTCCCCTTTGCCGGCAATGGGTTGGTTTGCGAGTAGTCGAGGCCAGAGCCGAAACCTTATTTCGCGAACGATATCAGTTGCATGTGCAAGTTGCTCGAGTGCGTCGCGTTCAGCCCGCTCGATACAGGTTCCGCTCAGTATGTCATGGAATTGTGTGAAGAGGATTTTCTTCCAGGCGATACCGAACTGATCCTGGGGGTAGGGCTGAGAACCGATCCACCAGGACAGAGACGCAAGGCGCTCAAGGGCGAGAATTGCACTTTCCGCACGACGGTGCGCGCGTTTGACCCGGCTCATGACCGAGTAGGTGCCGGGCATGTTGCGCTCTATCGGGCCAT